>JALZAE010000309.1 GCA_030948535.1 Gemmatimonadota bacterium
GCCTTCGGACGCGCGACCAATGACTGACGACGATCCCCTCGGTGCTCGCGACGACTTTCCAATCGTGCGCGAGCGGACCTATCTCAACTCCGCCTACATCGCCCCGGTCCCGCGTCAGGTCGTCGCCGCCGGCACGGCGTTCGTGGAGAGCAAATCGCACAGCCCGATCCAGCTGGGCGCCATGCTCAAGAAGACGGATGAGGTGCGCGGCCAATTCGCGCGGCTCGTGCACGCGTCGCCCGACGAGATCGGTTTTCTCTTCGCGACCAGCGAAGGCGAGAACACTGTCGCCAATGCGCTGGACCTCGAGCGTGGCGACAACGTCGTGATCGAGGAGCTCCACTACGAGACGGAGTTCGTCCTCTACCGCCATCTCGAATCCACGAAGGGGGTCGAGCTGCGCGTCGCGAAACATCGCGACGGCGCTATCGATGTGCGTGACTTCGAGCCGCTCGTCGATCGGCGGACCAAGCTCGTATCGGTGTCGTGGGTATCGCATCAGAACGGATTCCGGCACGACATGCGTCCCATCGCTGACTTGGCGCACGCGCACGGGGCGTTGCTCTATACCGATGCAATCCAGGCCGTGGGGATGTTTCCGATCGACGTCAGACAGGCCGGCGTGGACTTCCTCTGCTGCGGCACCTACAAGTGGGTACTCGGCGGCTTCGGCGTCGCGCCCTTTTTCATCAAGAAGGAGCTACTCGACCGGATCCGGATCGACCGCTTCGGTGCGCTGCACGTCGAGAAGGAATTGCCGGGGCAACAGTTCGAGCTGTACAAGACCGCGAAGCGCTACGACTACGCGACGCTGCCCTTCGGCGAGGTGTATCAGCTGGGCGCGGGCCTCGCCTACATCGAGCGCGTGGGCGTCGATCGGATCGAGCAACACACGGTCGCGCTGGCGAGGGAGCTGCGAGCGGGGCTCGCTGCGCAGGGCTATCGGCTGTTCACGCCCGAGGGAAATGCGTCGTCGATCGTGACGTTCTTCTTCAGCGGAGATCCCGCGGCGATGCACGCGGCGCTCGACGCGGCCAAGATCGACACGACGATACGCGATGCGACGAAACAGGTGCGGGTGTCTCCGGCACTGTTCAATACCAAAGACGATATTGCGCGCATTCTGGAAGTCACCCGCCGCCTACACTGAGCCGGCCCGCTTGCTCTCTCTACCTACGGATTCCCATGGAACGACGCGATTTCATTCTACAATCCGCGACGCTCGCCGGCGCAGCGGCCATCGGTAGCCGCGTCGACGTCATCAGCGCCGCGCGCGGATCGACGCTCGACCCAGCGGCCCAGCTGCCGGCCATCGTCCCGATCTCCGAAGCCGAGCGACTCGCGCGCATCGAGAAAGCGCGCCGCCTGATGGTGGAGAATGGCATCGACGCAATGGTGGTCGAGGGTGGGACGAGCATGTTCTACTACACCGGCGTGCGCTGGGGAAACAGCGAACGAACGTTTGCCGTCGTCATTCCCGCGCGCGGCGAGCTCGCGTGGGTCACGCCGGGCTTCGAGGAAGCGCGCGCGCGCGAGCTGATCAAGTTCGGCACCGACGTTCGCGCGTGGCAGGAGGACGAGAGTCCATATCGCGTCATCGCCGGCATTCTTCGCGACCGAGGGACGGCTGCTACGATCGGAATCGAGGAGCGGTTGCGCTTCTTCATCTACGACGGCGTGCGACAGGAATTGCCGTCGGTGAAATTCGTGAGCGCGACGCCGGTGACGGCCGGCTGCCGCATGATCAAGTCCGCCGCCGAGATCGCGCTCATGCAGCGCGCGAACGACATCACGTTGGCGGCGATCGGAACGACGCTGCGCGCACTCAAGGAAGGGATGACGAACCAGGAGGTCGGCGCGCAGGTCACCGCGGAGTCGACGAAGCGCGGCGGCAAGTCCGACGGCGCACTCGTAATATTCGGCAAATACTCAGCGTTTCCCCATGGCAGCGTGCAGCCGCAGAAGCTGCGCGAAGGCGACGTGGTGCTCCTCGACGCGGGGTGCACCGTGGAGGGGTACGTCTCCGACATCACGCGAACGACGGTGTTCGGCAAGCCGACGCAGCGCATGCGCGACGTGTGGGACATCGAGAAGCACGCGCAAAGCGCGGCGCTGGCCGCGGCACAGATCGGTGCGACGTGCGAATCCGTCGACGCCGCGGCGCGAGCGGTGATCGTCGCCGCCGGGTTCGGTCCCGACTACAAGGTGCCCGGCCTACCGCATCGCACCGGCCACGGCATCGGGCTCGATGGCCACGAGTGGACCAACTTCGTGCGCGGCAATACGACGCGCATTCAGCCCGGCATGTGCTTCAGCGATGAGCCGACGATCTCGAGCTACGGCGAGTTCGGCATTCGATTGGAGGACTGCCTGCACATCACCGAGTCGGGTCCGAAGATGTTTACGCCGCAGAGCCCATCGATCACACATCCGGTCTGAATTCGAGGAAAGCTCACCGAATTCCGACCGGCGGCCCGTAACGATCAGCGCCTATGTTTTCTTGTCTTCGCGGGCACGCCCGACCACGATGGTAATGTTGTCCGTCCCGCCGCGCTCGAGCGCTAGCGCGAGCAGCGCGCCGCACACCTGCTCGGCGGACTCCATGGCACCGAGATGCGTCGCGAGCTCGGCGTCGGTGACGTGCTTGGTCAGCCCGTCCGTGCAGACGAGGACCACGCAGCCGCGCTTGCGCACGTCGACCCGCGTCACCGCGGGCGCGGCGGTCGACGCGCCGATCGCGCTCGAGAGCACATGCGCGAGCGGCGATTTCTGCGCGGTCTCGCGCTGCAGCACACCGTCGTCGACGAGATCCTGTGCCATCGTCTGATCGCGCGTCACCTGGCGCAGCGCGCCGTCCTCGTAGAAGTAGCACCGGCTGTCGCCGAGCTGGAGGATGTACATCCAGGGCCAGGCGACGACGGCGAGGGAGAGGGTCGTCGCCATGGAGCGCGCATCGCTGCGCGTGACCGCTTCGGCGCGCACCGTGTCGTGCGCGGCCATCGCGCACGCACGCAGCTCGGCGATGAAC
>JALZAE010000251.1 GCA_030948535.1 Gemmatimonadota bacterium
CCTGCGCGTCGACCGGCGGGATGTTCGACAACTACGCGGTGGTGCAGGGAATCGACACGATCATCCCCGTCGATGTCTACGTGCCGGGATGCCCGCCGCGCCCCGAGGGTTTGATCTACGGAATCAATCTCCTGCAGGACAAGATCATGCGGGAGAAAGCCGCCGACAAATCGCTGCGCGCCGAGATGGAGCCCGATCCGAAGAGTGGCTTGTACATCCCGCCACAGGCGATCGATGAGTTGTCGGAGCCGTTCGGCAATTCGGTCCACCAGACGCGATCGGGTCTCTGATGCCGACGTATCAGCCGGCGATGCCGGGCAGCGCGGGCACCGATGCCGCGCCGATCACGCCGAAGAAAGTTCCGAATCGCGGTGGCCCGGTCAATCCGAGCGCGGCCGCGTTGCAGACGAAGTTCGGCGATGCCGTCGCCAGCGTCCACGTGGTGTGGAGCGAGACGACGGTCATCGTGCCTGGCAATCGCGTCGGCGAGATAGTCCGCTGGCTGCACGATGATCCGCAGCAGCGCTACGACTACCTGAGCGACGTCACCGCGGTGGAGTTTCGCGACGCCGAGCAGCCGATCGAAGTCGTCTGGCACCTGCGCTCGCTGCCGTTCCGTCGCTTTCTTCGTCTCAAGGCATTCATCGTGAAGAGCGCGCCGCTCGAGGTCGACAGTGTGTGGCCGATCTACCGCGGCGCCGATTGGCTCGAGCGCGAGTGCTACGACATGTTCGGCATTCGCTTCAACGGACATCCCGATCTGCGCCGCATCCTGATGTGGGAGCAGTACAAGGAAGGATTTCCACTGCGGAAAGATTTCCCGCTCCGCGGCCGCTTCAGCCGCGCCGAGCAATTGAAGCAAGCGCTGGCGGCGAATCCGGAGGCGCGCTACTCGATGGAGGAGCTGTCCGTCGCCGACGCATTCGAGGATCTGCCGGAGGAGATGCGCAAACGTCTCGCCGGCGGCGAGAAGGTCGGAGAATAGCGATGGCCTCCAAGCGGACGGTCGAGGTCGCGTTGGGCACGGCGGGATTGGACGCGCAGGGTCGTCCGGTTCGCTCGCCGGTGCGCGTGAATGAAGGCGGCGCGGTGACGACGCTCGAGCCGCCCTCGTACTTCGACGACAAGGAGCTCGATCTCGAAGGGCAGCACATGCTGATCAACATCGGACCGCAGCATCCGGCGACCCACGGCGTGCTGCGCCTCGTCCTCGAGCTCGACGGCGAGACGGTCGTGCGATGCATT
This sequence comes from Gemmatimonadota bacterium, assembly GCA_030948535.1. GTDB lineage: Bacteria > Gemmatimonadota > Gemmatimonadetes > Gemmatimonadales > Gemmatimonadaceae > JALZAE01. The sequence continues at coordinate 1,246 of JALZAE010000251.1, forward strand.
CCGCATGTCGGCTACCTGCACTGCGGCTTCGAGAAGATCGGCGAGTATCGCCAGTACAATCAGATCATCCCGTGGACCGATCGTGAGGACTACCTCAACTCGATCGGCAACAACGTGGCCTTCGTGCTTGGATGCGAGCGGCTGTTCGGGATCGACATCACGCCGCGATGCACGGTGCTGCGCGTGATCGCGATGGAGCTGTCGCGGATCATCTCGCATCTCGTGTGGCTTGGCACGACCTGCATCGACATCGGTGCGTTCACGCCCTTCCTCTGGTCGTTCCAGCAGCGGGAGAACGTCTACACGCTGCTCGAGCGCTGGGTCGGTGCGCGCCTGACGACGACGGCGACGCGCGTCGGCGGAATGGCGGCGGACATCCCGGACGGCTGGATGGACACGCTCCGTAACTTCATCGCGAATTTCCCCAAGACGATCGACGAAGTCGATCGCATGCTGACGAAGAACGCGATCTGGGTCGGACGTACGATCGAGCTGGGCGCGATGTCGCAGGACGAGGCGCTCAACTACGGCCTCTCCGGTCCGATGCTGCGCGCGAGCGGTGTCGCCTACGACGTGCGCAAAGATTTTCCGTATCTCGACTACGAGACGTACGACTTCGACGTGCCCGTCGGAACGAAGGGCGATGTGTACGATCGCTACCTCGTGCGGATGGAAGAGCTGCGGCAGTCGACGCGCATCCTGGCGCAGGCCGTCGATCGCCTACCGGATGGTCCGGTCAACATCGACGACCACCGCGTCGTCCTTCCGCCGAAGTCGAAGGCGATGAGCGACATGGAGTCGATGATCCATCACTTCAAGCAGGTGATGGAAGGTCCGCGCCCGCCACTCGGCGAGTGCTACGTCGCGGTGGAGAGCCCGAAGGGGGAGAAGGGCTACTACATGGTGTCCGATGGCACCGGCAAGCCTGTGCGGTGGCGCATCCGTCCCCCGTCGTTCGTGAATCTGTCGGCGATTCCGCGCATGGTCGAAGGTCACTTGCTGAGCGACGTGATCGCGATCAACGCCAGCATCGACATCGTAATGGGGGAGATCGACCGTTGAGCGCAGCCAAGTCGAACGAGATGGGCGGCCAACATTCGCCCGCCGACGCGGCACACGGCGACAGGGGACATCACCACCCGGACGAGCACGTGCCCGTGTTTGTCGGAGCGCCAAAATCGGAGCTCGACGAGCTGCTCACGCGCTACCCAACGAAGATGGCGGCGCTCCTGCCCGCGCTCTGGATCGTCCAGCGCGAGCGCGGATGGGTGAGCGAGCAGGCGATGGCGGAAGTCGCGCAGCAGCTCGAGCTCACGCCTGCGTACGTGAAGGGCGTCGTCACTTTCTACACGATGTACCACCAGCATCCCGTCGGGAAATATTTCATTCAGGTCTGTACCACGTCCCCCTGCGGCGCCTGCGGCGCAGAGGCGGTCGCCGATGCGTTTCTCCGCCATACCGGATGCGGCGAGCTCGGCGTCACGTCGGGCGATGGCAAGTTCACCGTGATCGAGGTCGAATGCCTCGGCGCCTGCGGCTTTGCGACGCCGGTGATGATCAATGAAGAGTTCGTCGAGTCCGTGTCCGTGCAGAAAGTCCCCGAGATTCTCGCCCAGCTTCGATAACCGCTCGCTACCGACTCGATACAGAATGGGATTCCCCCACCAGCCGCATCCGCGCGAGACGCCCCTCTTGTCGCAGTACTTCGGCGACGCCGAGGCGCGGACGCTCGACGGATGGAAGAAGCGCGGCGGCTACGTCGCGCTCGAGAAAGCGCTCGGCACGCCCGAAGCCGACATCGTCAACGTCGTGAAGGAATCCGGACTCCGCGGCCGTGGCGGCGCCGGATTTCCCACCGGCATGAAGTGGTCGTTCATGAAGCCGGGCGACGGCAAGCCGCACTACCTCTGCTGCAACGCCGACGAGTCCGAGCCGGGCACCTTCAAGGATCGCGAGATCATGCGCTGGACGCCGCACGCGCTCATCGAAGGATGCGCGATCGGCGCATACGCGATCGGCGCCGAGACGACCTACATCTACATTCGCGGCGAGTTCACCGAGCCCCTGCGCGTGATGGACGCCGCGGTGCGCGAAGCCTACAAGGCCGGCATCCTCGGCCCGAACGCGATGGGGAGCGGCAAGCGCGTCGACGTGCACATCCACAAAGGCGCGGGCGCCTACATCTGCGGCGAAGAGACCGCGCTGATGAACTCGCTCGAGGGACGCCGCGGCAACCCACGCATCAAGCCGCCGTTCCCGGCCGTGGCGGGTCTGTTCGGCAAGCCGACGACGATCAATAACGTCGAGACGCTCGCCGCGGTGCCGCACATTCTCAATCGCGGCGCTGCCTGGTACAAGGCGTATTGCCTCTCGAACCCGAAGAGCACCGGCACCAAGCTCTTTTCCGTCTGCGGCAACGTCGCGAAGCCCGGCAACTACGAGGTCGTGCTCGGATTTCCCTTCAAGGATTTCCTGTATGACCTCTGCGGCGGACCGCCGCGCGGCCGCACCTTCAAGGCGGTGATTCCAGGTGGCTCATCCGTTCCAATCCAGACGATGGCGGAGGCCGAGGCGACCCTGATGGACTACGAAGGCTTCGTCGCACAGCGCTCGATGCTCGGCTCGGGCGGCGTGATCGTCTACGATGACTCGCAGTGCATGGTGCGCCACATCGCGCGCCTCTGCCGCTTCTACGCGCACGAGAGCTGCGCGCAGTGCACGCAGTGCCGCGAGGGAACGGCATGGGTCACGCGCATCGTCGAGCGCATCGAGGCCGGCGGCGGCATGATGAAGGATCTCGATCTGCTGCTGGAGCTGAGCGAGCAGATGACGGGGAAGACGATCTGCGTACTGAGCGACTCGTGCGCGGCGCCGGTCGTGTCTGGCATTGCGAAATTCCGCGCCGAGTTCGAGGCGCACATCACGGGCAAGCGGTGCCCGCTGCGCAGCAACAGCGGCACGGTGGCGGCCTAATGGCGGACGCAAAGACGGTTCAGCTCACGATCGAGGGGCGGCAGGTCATCGTCGCCGAAGGCACGTCGATCCTCGAGGCGGCGAAGGTGGCGGGGATCCTCATCCCGCACTACTGCTACCATCCTGGGCTCCCGGTCGCCGGCGTCTGCCGCATGTGCCTCGTCGAGGTCGAGAAGGCGCCGAAGCTCGCGCCTGCGTGCGTGACCGCGGTCGCACCCAACCAGGTCGTGCACGTCTATAGCGAGAAGGCGCTCGAGGCCCGCAAGAGCGTGCTCGAGTTTCTGCTCATCAATCATCCGCTCGACTGTCCGATCTGCGATCAGGCGGGCGAGTGCGAGCTGCAGGACTACACGTTCGTCGAAGGACGAGCCGAAGGCCGCCTCGGGCCCGAGCCGAAGCGCTTCAATCCGGTCGAGGATTTCGGGGGCGACGTTCTGTACGTCACCAATCGCTGCATTCTCTGCACGCGGTGCGTGCGCTTCATGGATGACGTGGCGCAGGATTCCGTGCTCAACGTCAGCGAGCGCGGCGACCGCGCCGTGATCGGGAAGTTCGAGGGTCAAGACCTGACGCACGCGTGGGCGGGAAACGTGATCGACCTCTGTCCGGTCGGCGCGCTCCTCTCCAAGGACAACCTGAACAAGGTTCGCGCGTGGGAGCTCGACCGCACGCCGACCGTCTGCCCGAATTGCACCCAGGGCTGCAACGCCATCGCCGAGACGCGCGACAACGTGCTCGTGCGCCTGCGGCCGCGCTCAAACGCCGACGTGAACCAGTTCTTCATGTGCGACTACGGTCGCCTGAACTATCGCTGGATGAATCGGCAGGACCGCGTCGAGGCGCCACTCGTTAGGCAGGGCGACCGGCTCGGTGCCGCCGACTGGGATGTGGCGACGGCCGCGGCCGCCGCGGCGATTCGCGGCAAGCGTGTGGTCGCACTGGTGTCGCCGAAGCTGTCGAACGAAGCGATGTGGATGATCGCGCGCTTGGTCGAGAAAACCCGGGGGCGCGGCGTCTTTCGCGTCGAGACTGGTCCCGAGGCGCCGCTGCCCGGCGTGCCGGATCTCGCGCTGCGGAAGGATCGCGCCGCGAACGTGCGTGCGGCCGAGATGTTTGGCTTCAAGCGCAGCGACGCGCCGTTGATGGGCGTCGAGCCTGGCGAGGTGCTTCTCGTCGCCGATGATGACCTCGATGGCGTCGATCCACTCGCTCTGGCGTCGGTGGGCGCGATCGTTGTCGTTGGAACCGTGTTGCCGACGGCTGCACGCCAAGCAGTCGTCGTGCTGCCGACGGCGAACATGTCGGAGGAAGAGGGCACGTTCACGAACGTCGCGGGTCGCGTACAACGATTCCTTCAAGCGAAGCAGGCGCCGGGCATGGCGCGCCCGACCTGGTGGGCGCTCGCCGATCTGCTCACCGCGCTCGGCGATCCGGCGAACTATTTCCTGGCGAGCGAAGTATTCTCGGCGTTGGCGAAGGCGCGCCCGGAGTTCGCCGGAATGACCTATGACTCGCTAGGCATGCGCGGCGCGGTGATCGCCGGAGCGGCGCAGCCTGCGGGAGTGGCCAAGTGATGCTCGCGGCGCTGGCGATGATGCAGGACTACCATCAGCCGAACGCCGTGGTGGCGGGCTCGGCGTGGCTGGTGTTCACCGCCCTCAAGATGCTGATCATCTTCACCGTGCTGATGGTCGGCGTCGCGATGTTGACGCTGGCCGAGCGGAAGGTGTCGGCCTGGATTCAGGATCGGCACGGGCCGAATCGCGTCGGCGGAAAGGGCGGGTGGCTGCAACCCGCGGCGGACGGTCTCAAGAACATCATGAAGGAAGAGACGTACCCGTCGGCGGCGAACATGCCGATCTTCATTCTCGCGCCCATGCTGTCGTTCATTCCGGCGCTGATGACCTTCGCGATCATCCCGTTCGCCGCGCCGTGGCCGACGCGCTGGGGTCTGATCCCAATGGTGCTCGCCGATGTGCCGATCGGCTTCCTCTACATCCTCGCGATCTCGTCGCTCGGCGTGTATGGCATCGTGCTCGCGGGCTGGTCCTCGAACAACAAGTACTCGCTGCTCGGCGGACTTCGTTCGAGCGCCCAGATGATTTCGTACGAGATCTCGATGGGAATGTCGACAGTGGCCGTGCTGCTGCTTGCCGGCAACGTCAATCTCAGCGAGATCGTGCATCAGCAGCAGGTGATGGGCTGGAACGTATTCTCGCTGCTGATCGCCTTCTTCGTCTTCATGGTCGCTGCGTTCGCCGAGACGAACCGGCTGCCGTTCGATTTGCCGGAAGCGGAGAGCGAGCTGATCGCCGGCTATCACACGGAGTACAGCGCGATGAAGTTCTCGATGTTCTTCATCGCCGAGTACTCGAACATGGTGACGGCGAGCGCCCTCATGGTGACGCTCTTCTTCGGCGGCTGGTCGTTCCCGTTCTGGCAGCTGCCGAATACGGCGCCGTGGGCCGTGTGGAAGACATTGCTGACGCTCGCCGTCTTCCTCGCCAAGCTGCTCTTCTTCCTGTTCACATTCATGTGGATCCGCTGGACGCTGCCGCGGTTCCGCTACGACCAGCTCATGTCGCTCGGCTGGAAGTTCATGTTGCCGCTGACGCTCGCCTACATCGTGGTCATGGCGACGGCGCTGCTGGTGCTCGACATGCTCGGCGTGCAACGGATGAAGGTGAACGGCTTCTCGCCATACTGGTTGGCGTTGGGCGCGATCAACGTGTTGATGGCGATCGGACTGTTCGTGTTTCTGGATCGTGGCAAGATCATCAGCCCGGCGTACAGCCGCGTACAACGGGCCGAGCTAATGCGGTTGCGGTCGATGAGCGTGCAGAGCGCGATCGCGCCTGAAGCGCCCGTCACCGCGACGCAGGGCGACTGAGGCCCATTCGACATGTCGATTCAAGTCAAGGTCATCGAGCGGCCGACCGAGCAGACGAGCTATGTGCGCGCCATGCTGAAAGGGATGGCGCTCACCTTCAAGCACATGCTGCAAGACAAGGTCACCACGCAGTATCCCGAGCAAAAGTGGGCGCTCGCGCCGCGGTGGCGTGGCACGCACCGCATGCTCGCCGACGAGAACGGGAAGTCGAAGTGCGTGGCGTGCGGGCTCTGTCCGCAGATCTGTCCGGCCAACTGCATCAAGCTCGTGCCCGGCGAAGATGAGGATGGCAACCGCTATCCGCTCGTGTACGAGATCGACGAGTTCCGCTGCATCTTCTGCGGCTATTGCCAGGAAGTGTGTCCGGAAGAGGCGATTCACGTCGGACGACACTACGAGAACGCGGAGTACAGCCGGCAGAATTTCGTCTACGATCTGGAGCGGTTGGTAGCGCAGACGCACCCCGTCTGCGAGATGTGGGATCCCGCCGACCCCAAAGGCGAATGAACACGGAATCGCTGCTCTATCAGTTCCACTTCTACCTCTTCGGTCTCCTCGCGATCGCATCGGCGATCGCGTTCGTGACGCGCAAGAGTCCCGTGGCCGCGGCGCTGTGGCTGGTGAACACGTTGTTCTGCCTCGCCGCACTGTATCTGATGATGGACGCGCAGTTCATCGCCGCCATTCAAGTGCTCGTCTACGCGGGCGCGATCATGGTTGTGTTTCTCTTCGTGGTCATGCTGCTCAACCTCGGACAGGCCAGCGAGGTGGCGGACATTCGAGGGAAGGGGGCGCGGTTGACCGCCGGTCTCGTCGGCCTGGCGATGCTGGCCGAGCTCCTCGTGCTCGGCCGCCAGAAGCTTCCGCCGATGATCGCGCTGCCCGCGAATCTCCACGACAACATCGTCACGCCGATCGCCGAGCCACTGTTTCGCGACTATCTGCTCGCCTTCGAGATCACGAGCGTGCTGCTACTCGCCGCCATCATCGGCGCGGTCGTATTGGCCAAGAGGAAGACCGTATGATCGCAGAAGCGCTGTTCTTCTCCGCTGTGCTCTTCACGATCGGTGTCATCGGTGTGCTCACGCGCCGGAACGCGATCATCATCTTCATGGCGGTCGAGCTGATGCTCAACGCCGTGAATCTTTCGTTCGTCGCGCTGTCGCGGCTCTACGGTATGACGGGCCAGGTCTTCGTGATCTTCGTGATGACGGTCGCGGCGGCAGAGGCCGCGGTGGGATTGGCGATCATCATCTCGATCTTCCGGCATCACGAGACGGTCGATCTGTCGAACATCAACCTGTTGAAGGGCTGATGTTGCTTCCGATGCAGGGAATCACGCAGGCGGCCGCGGCTGCCGTGCATCCGCTCGCGGGCACGGCCGCCGACTGGGCGTGGCTCCTACCGATCCTGCCGCTCGCCGGATTCGCCATCAACGGCGCGCTGTCGCTCATCGCGGCGTACAAGCCGGGGTCCAACGATCCGTCGGACGGTGAGCACGGCCATCACGGCGTTGATCACGTCACGCATACGGTGGAACATTCGACCGGAGCGCACGGCGAGCACCAGCCCACGCGCCACCGGTTCGCCGGCGCGGTGAGCGTGATTGGTCCTCTCGTGCTCGTTGCCTCGTTCGCGCTGGCCGTCGCGATCTTTGCCGCGATGTTGTCGCACGATGTCGGCACGCCCTTCGTCGCCCGGTACTTCAGCTGGATGCCCGTCGGCGATCTGCAGATCGATTGGTCGTTCCAGATCGATCAGCTCTCGATCATCATGGTTCTGGTGATCACGGGCGTGGGCACGCTGATCCATCTCTTCAGTGTCGGCTACATGCGCGACGATCCAGGATATCCGCGCTACTTCGCCTACCTGAATCTCTTCGTCGCCTTCATGCTCGTGCTCGTGCTCGGCGCGAGCTACCCGGTGCTGTTCATCGGATGGGAAGGGGTTGGTCTCTGCTCGTATCTCCTGATCGGCTTCTGGTTCACCGAGAAGGCGAACGCCGACGCCGGCAAGAAGGCGTTCATCGTGAACCGCATCGGCGACTTCGGCCTGCTGATCGCGATGTTCATGCTGTGGTCGAACCTGGGCGCGCTGGATTTCGTGGGCGTCGCGGCGCGCTCGGGCGCGCTCGGCTTCGCGACGCCGCTCGTCACGACGATCTGTCTCTTCATGTTCCTCGGTTGCGCCGGTAAGAGCGCGCAGATTCCGCTTTACGTCTGGCTGCCAGATGCGATGGCGGGTCCCACGCCGGTGTCGGCGCTGATCCACGCTGCGACGATGGTGACGGCGGGCGTCTACCTGATCGCGCGAAGCGGCTTTTTGTTCGCGATGTCGCCTGTCGCCAGCTTGACCGTCGCCTTCATCGGCGCGCTGACGGCGATCTTCGCGGCGACGATCGGGCTCAAGCAGTGGGACATCAAGAGGGTGCTCGCCTATTCGACGGTGTCGCAGCTTGGCTACATGTTCATCGCGGTCGGCGTCGGCGCGTACGTCTCGGGGATGTTCCATCTGATCACCCACGCCTTCTTCAAGGCGCTGCTGTTCCTCGGCTCTGGCTCGGTGATCTACGCCATGCACGCGGCGTATCACGCGACGCACAACCACGAAGATGCGCAGGACATGCGCAATATGGGCGGCATGCGAAGGTACATGCCGGTCACCTTCTGGCTGATGTGGATTGCGACGCTGGCGATCGCCGGTATTCCGATCTTCTCTGGGTTCTTCTCCAAGGACGCGATTCTCGGATCGGTCTTTCAGCGCGCCGAGCATTCGACGCTGGCCGACGCGAGCTGGCTCGGGATTCCGGGCAGCGCGCTGCTGTACGCGATCTACGCCCTCGGGCTGGCCGCGGCACTCCTGACCGCGATCTACATGACGCGCATGATGCTCTACACCTTCCACGGTCCGAATCGTTCGGGAGCCGAGGAGCAGAAGCATCTCCGTGAGGCGCCCTGGATCATGACCGGCCCGTTGGTGGTGCTCGGCATTCTCAGCGCGTTCGGCGGCGTGTTGAACGTTCCTGAGCTGTTTACGCACCGACCGGGCATACTCGA
>JALZAE010000357.1 GCA_030948535.1 Gemmatimonadota bacterium
GCCCTGCATGATGTTGCCGCGGAATTCCGTTTCCCCCATGCCGATGTACACGACGTCGGGGTTCGACTCCGCCACCGCCACCGCTCCGACCGAGCTCGAGCGTAACTTCTTGTCCGTCACCGGCGCCCACGTGTTGCCGCCGTCGACGCTCTTCCACACGCCACCGCCGGTCGCGCCGAAGTAGTACTCGAGCGGTCTCGACGCGCTCCCCGCGGCCGAGATCGATCGGCCGCCCCGATTCGGGCCGATGTTGCGCCATTGCATGCCGGCGAAGTGAGTGGAATCGAACTCGGGCGCTCCCTGCGCGTGGGCGGTGGAAGCGACGAGAGCGAGCAATAGGGCGAGCGAACGAGCGCAGCACGGCGAACGCATGACGATACCTCGCGGGTGGTCGCCTCGATGTGAGGGCGAGCGAGGGTCGAAGTTATCGAGACCCAGCGAACTCGGCGAGTTCTCCGAGACACCGAGGCGATTGCTTCTTTTGGGGCGGCGCGCTCTTTTCATGCGCGGCTCCTATGGCCGCATTCCAAACCAAGAGGAGATGTCCATGCGCGTGGTCCCCCGCCTGATGCCGACCGGTGTTCGCGACGAATCGCATGCCGGCGTTACCTACCATATCGAAGGCGAGCTCGTTCCGGTGCTGCACATCGAGATGGGAACCGAGTCCGTCTACTTCGAGCATCACGTGCTGCTCTGGAAGAACGTCTCGGTCGACATCGGGCTCAAGTCACTCGCCGGAGGATTCAAGCGGCTCATCGCCGGCCTTCCGATCTTCATGACCGAAGCGCGCGGGCCCGGGCACATCGGCTTCAGCCGAGATGGGGCGGGACAGGTCTTTGGATTGCACCTCCAGCCGGGGCAAGCCATCGATGTCCGCGAGCATCAGTTTCTCGCCGCGACCGAAGGCGTCGACTACAACTTCACGCGCGTGAAGGGGATCTCGAACATGTTCTTCGGCGGCTCGGGCTTCTTCATCGACACATTCTCGTGCAGCTCGCGCCCCGGCATCCTCTGGCTGCACGGGTACGGAAACGTGTTCGAGGTCACGCTCGAGGCGGGACAGCAGTTTGATGTCGAGCCCGGCGGTTGGGTGTATAAAGATCCGACCGTCATGATGGAGACCCAGTTCCAGCGCTTCGCCACCGGATTCTTCGCGAGCGTCGGCCAGCTCTTCTGGAATCGATTCACCGGCCCTGGCCGTGTCGCCATCCAGTCGATGTATATCCATCTGCCGGAAGGCACCGAGCAGGGCGGATCGGCGTCGAGCGGCGGACTCGGCGGCGTGCTGGGGGCAATTCTCGACCGCTGAGGCATGCATGTGTAGAACACGCTCGCTCGCGGTGATTGGGGGCGCGCTTATCACAGTGAGCGCGCCATCAGTCCTCGCGCAAACCCCGCGCGGCACCGCCATCGCGCGCGGGCACGTCACCAACCTGCTTAAGCAGCCGCTCCCCGAGGTGGTCGTCGAAGCGGGCGACTCCGCGGGCCATCTCGCCGCGAGCGCGCACACGGACGCGGACGGCGCGTACGTCATTCGTGGATTGCGCTCGGGCGCCACGTACATCTTCAGTGCCCGACGCATCGGATACGCACGGGAGATCACCGCGCCGAAAATGATTCCGTCGAGCGATACGCTGTCGCTCGACTTCGGTCTCACCAACGCCGCGACCCAGCTGCCGACCGTAGAGGTGACGGCACTCCCGCGCCCGGAGTATCGCGTGACGGATCAGGAGATCGCATCGCGCCACGATGACGTGAGCGACATCGGTCCCTTCCTTGAGCGATGGAAGCCGCGGATGCTCGGCGACAGCTGGAAGATGTGCTCGACCTTGGTTCCGCCGCGCATGCGCACCGGCCAGGGTCGTGGCAACATCAGTCGCGGCAACACCGACGCGCTACCGCTCAAGGTGTATGTGAACGGCGTTCGCGCGGCGCCGTGGGATCTCCTCGAGATTCGCGCCAAGGATGTGCTCGAGGCGCGCTACTTCGATTGCAACGATAGGGATCCAATGCTTCGGAACTCACTCATCATCGCGCTCAAGCCGAACGTCGCGTGGTAGCGGCGCCGACCCGCTGCCTGCGGCAGTCATGAGACCCGCGATCCGCCTGTGCTCCGTCGCGCTGATCGCGTCCGCGATCCTAGCGCCTCGCGCCCCCCTCGCGCAGCGCGTCGGCGCGATCGCACCGCAGCGATCCTTCTGGCTCGGTGCAGGCTGGGCGTTTCCGTCCGGCGGCGATTGGAGCGACACGTATGGGCCAGGCCCGGCGGCCGCACTCGATGAGCGCGTCCAGATAGACGATCGGTGGGCGCTACGCGCGGGCCTGAGCGCCGCCGGCTACATGCCGCAGGATTTTCGCGGACACGCCAAGGGCCCGAGCTACGGCTCAACGTTCGCCCTCACCGCCGGCCTTGCCTACACCGTTAAGGCGCTCGATGGACGCCCGTATCTCATCGCCGGCGCTGGCGCATACGCCGTGAGCGGCACCTGGCTGACGGCCGTCAACACGATCGCGCCATACAAGACGCAAATCGTCTTCGGCCTGGAGCAGGGGGTCGGATTCAAGCTTGGCGGGCCCTGGTTCATCGAGGCGCGCCACCACGTGACGTTTCGCCCCGAGCGGAACTGGGCGCGTTTCGTCCCCATCACCATCGGCTATCGCTTCTGACGCGGCCCCGTCGCGTTTACTTGCGCGTGCAGCGCCGGTTCACCCACCGCACCTGTCTGCCTCTGGCGACGTCAGCGACCCACGCTTCCTTGCCGTCGGGATTGACCAGCGCAAGCTGACAGTCGTACTGCACGAGCGGACCGCCGGTCGCGCTGCGCATCTCGAGATGCAGGATGATCTTGCTCGGCGGGGGCAGTACACCCTTGTGTGTAGTCGCGAAGGTCACGCGACGCGCGCCGGGCTGAATCGCTTCCGACACCGGGGTGAACGCGAGCCGGCGTCCATTCTTCCGGAGCCAGCGCGCCGCGATGATCGGCGATGCCGGCGCACCGATCAGCTGATAACTCACGTCGAGCTGCATGCGCCGCCAGCTCGAGCTCTGGATGGCGATCGAAGTGATGTCGTTGGTCGCGGGGGCCGGCGGCACTATCGCCGCGGAGGCGGTCTGTTGCGCGTGCGCGACGGGCACGAATGCCAGTGAGACCAGCGCGGCGAGGACGATGAGGCGAGCGTGCATGTTCCTCCTTCTATGGAGCGACGGTCGGCGTCGTGGCCGACCCATGCCGGGTGGAGTGTACGACCTTTACCGTAGAGCGGGCAAGGTCGATCGGCACTCATCCGTTCCTACGTAACCGCGCGGGCATAGTGTCACGATCCGCCTCAATGGCGTGGTTTCAGGGCGCGGCGCTTAACGAATGCACGCGATGCGCGTCTCATGCGAGAGGAGCGAAACGTCCGCTCCGTGACGCCGGCGCATGGAGATGTGAAAAGATGTTGACCGCGATCTTGTTGCTCGCCTGGATGCTGTTGACGGCATTGCTCGCCGCCGGCGAGCTCGGCATGGAGATGCGTCGCGGATCGCCCATTCGGCATTGGAGCGCGTGGCAGCGCTCGCGTCTGCTCACGTGGTGGACCGATCGCCATCTAAAGCGGATCGCCGCGGGCAAGTCGGGCGCGTTCGGTGACCGCATCGCACGGATGCTGAGCTCCGACTGACGAAGCGGCATTTGCTCGCGCGTACCGCAATTAAAGTCATCAAATAGAAAGGACTTCGGCGCGCGACGTGCGGCGCATCACGCTCTCTCCCCTCGATGCCGATACTCCTGCGGACATCGCGTGCCATCTGCAGGCGCGCTCATCCACCCGCCGCACTCTCGACCTGACCACTGCACTGAATGCGGATCCTGTTCGACGCGCGATCGGTAAAGACGCCGGCCGGCCTGCACGTTTGCGAAGGCCTTACGTCGGCGTGGCGTGATG
>JALZAE010000358.1 GCA_030948535.1 Gemmatimonadota bacterium
ATGTAGCGGCTCCACTGGATCACGACCTGATCGTACAGCTCGTTGAGGAGCGAATAGTCCTCGCCCGGCTTCTCGGCCACAGGCCGCAGCATCGTCATCACGCGGCGCAGATTCTTGAGGCCGAGCGTCGACGACTTGACGGCATCCGCATCGCCGACCGATTCGGTGAGCGATTCCGGATCGCCTCGCGCATCGGGCGTATCGAAGCGGAACCAGGGTACGGTGTCCTGCACGCTCGCCCACTTGTCGAGCGTGGGCTTCTCCTCGTCCGGCGTGTTTGCGCCAGGAATCGGCGTGTGGCCCCACTTCACGGCGAAGATGTCGTACGGACCTACGGTAGGAATCAGCAAATCGACCGGAATCTTGTCCTCGGGCTGCGCGACGTAGTTGAAGCGCGAGTAGTCCATCAACGTCGCGACGTGTCCTCCCATCCGGCGCAGGAACGTCGGGCTGCGGATGCTGTCGGCCGGATACATCGCGCTCGCCTTGAAGTTGTGCGGGAATCCGATGGAGTGGCCGACCTCGTGCGCGATCACGTACTCGACCAGCCGCCCCATGAGCGAATCCGGCAGCGGCAGCTTCTGCGCGCGCGGATCGAGCGGTGCGACCTGCACGAAATACCAGTCGCGCTGCAGATTCATGATGTTGTGATAGATCTGCACCTCGGCCTTGAGGATCTCGCCGGTGCGCGGATCGACGACCTGATTGCCGTTCGCGTTTTCGATCGGCGAAGCGCGCCAATGGATGATCGAGTGGCTCGCATCATCCGGCGACCAGTACGGATCCTCCGTCTTGCTCGGCGCCTCTTTCGCGATGATGGCGTTCCTGAAGCCGGCCGCCTCGTACGCCGGCTGCCAATCCTCGACTGCCTTCTTCACCCACGGCACCATCCACTTCGGCGTCGCCGGGTCGATCCAGAAGACGATCTGCTTCACCGGCTCCGAGACCGCGGCGTTCGGATCCTTCTTCTCCAGCCTGAAGCGATGGATGTAGCGGCGCGTGACGCTCTGATGCTCGGGACGACCGTAGTCGACCATGCTCGTCGAGATGTAGCCGACGCGGTCATCCTCCAGTCTCGGCATCATTGGATGCTCGGGGAGGCGCAGCATGCTGTAGTGCATCCGCTGCGTCTGCGAGACGGCGCGCGGCGCCGGCGCGCCGGGGAAGAGCGGTCCGCCCGCTGGCGGAGCGATGCCGGTCTGCGTGGCTTCGACTTCGATGTTGGTCGGATACGCGCCGACCGATTCGATGAACGAGCGGTCGGGCATCATTCCCGTCGGCCCCGACAACTCGGGAATGTTGGTCGTGAACAGCCTCGACACCTCGATCACGGCGGCGCTGTCCGGCCCGAACGACTCGATGGCGAAGCTGGCGATGATGCCGCCCTGCTCGAGCGGCTCGACGGCGCGGTAGATCGGCAGCGACGTGTCGGCCGTCGACGCGTACGAGTACTGGCGCAGCAGGATCCGGTTGTTCGAACGCTCCCACCGCACGATCAGCGTGCCGAAGCCGCCGAGTCCGGTGCGGCGCGCCAGCAACAGCTCATCCTTGTTCAGCTCCCGACGCGGAATCTCGTAGTAGAGCCGGTCGCCGATCATGTGCGTGATGAAAAGGCCGCGGGTCGTCTTGGCATCGGGCGTGATGACGCGGTTATACGGCCGGAGCGGTGACGCCGGGCCGGCCGAGGAGCTGCCGGTGTCGAGTCGCCGGCCGGCGCGACGCCCGTCGGCGCTGGACGCGCGGGCGTTTGCGCCGGAGCGGGAGCGGACGCGGGTGCGGGCGTGGAGGAGCAGGCTCCCGAGAGAACGGCCATCGTGAGCACGAGTGTCGTCGGTCGAAGCGGGGGCATGGAACCTCGACGGAGGGTCGGGAAAAGGAAGGGAAAGACTACGGCGAGGGTATCCGCCCCGCCACTCCGGGGCTGTACACATCCCCTCTTGACCCCGCGCCGCCGCGAAGCAATCCTTCCAGTAACATGGTGACCTATCATACGGTGACTGGAGCTTCATGACCGCCTCGTCGCTCGATCTCCTTCAGGGTACCGTCGACGTCCTCATCCTGCGCACGCTCGCCTGGCAGCCGATGCACGGTTATGCCATCGCGCGATTCGTGCGCGAGCGGTCGCACGGCGCGCTCACCATCGAGAGCGCCTCACTCTACCAGGCGCTCCACCGCCTCGAGCGGAAACGATGGCTCCGCTCGGCTTGGGGCATCTCCGAGACCAACCGCCGCGCCAAGTTCTATTCCCTCACGGCCGCCGGCCGAAAGCAGCTGCGCGCCGAGTACGATCATCTGCGCACGTACATGAAAGCGCTGACACTCGTGCTCGAACCGCTCTGATACGGAGGAGTACGCGTGTCTCAACTGCCCCGTCGTCTCTGGCAGCGCGTCACCTGGCGGTCCGCCGCGCGGATCCAGGCGGAGGTCGATGAAGAGCTCCGCTTCGAGATTGACATGCGCACCGCCGAGCTGGTGAAGGAAGGACTGCCCGACGCCAACGCCCGCGCCAAAGCCGTCGCCGAGTTCGGCGACATGGAGCACACACGCCGCTACTGCGCCGAGCTCGATCGCGAAGGCGAGCGTGAGGAGCGCCGCACCGAGTGGCTGGCGGAGCTGCGGCAGGATGTGGTGCTCGCCTGGCGCGGCATGCGGCGCACACCCGGCTTCGCGCTCGTGGTGCTGGCCATGCTCGCACTCGGCATCGGCTGCAACACTGCTGTCTTCTCCGTCGTGCGCAAAGTGCTGCTCGACCAGCTGCCCTATCGCGACGCGGACCACCTGATGCGTCTCTACGGCGGAACGGCCGGGAGACCCGACGCGCGCGGCATGCTCACCGCCGCCGACATCGAAGGATTGCAGCAGTCGCGCGCCTTCAGCGGCGTCGCCCCGTTCGGGAACTCCGCCGGCTACACCTTCGTCAGCGAGCGCGGCGCCGACATCTGGCAGGGGATGAGCGTGGGCGCAGGATTCTTTCGCCTGCTCGGCTCGCATGCACTGCTGGGCCGCGCGATCGACGAGCGCGACACCGGACCCGACGCCATCCCCGCCGTGCTGCTGAGCTACGACTTGTGGCAGCGGTCGTTCGCGGGCGACTCGGGCATCGTCGGACGGGGAGTACAGCTCAATGGACACAGGCGCACCGTGATCGGCGTGATGCCCCGAGAGTTCGTCTCACCGACCTTCAACGCCGAATCGTGGACGCCGCTCGACATGCGACCGTTCACGCGCGATCCCGCCGCGGCACGGCGCAATCATATGTGGCGTGCCATCGGCCGGCAGGCGGATGGCGTGTCGCAGGTGCAGCTGCGCGCCGAGCTCGACGCGATCTCGCATCGCGCACGAGAGCAGTATCCCGAGCTGCGTGAAGACGGCGCCACGGTCGCCGTGCCGCTACGCGATGCGATGATCGGTGATGTGCGGCCGGTGCTGCTGGTGGTGATGGGCGCGGCGGCGCTCGTGCTGGTGATCGCGTGCGTGAACGTGGCGGGACTATTCCTGTCCCGCGGACGAGCGCGGCGGCGCGAGTTTGCGGTGCGCGCGGCGCTCGGAGCGAGACGGGGGCGGTTGGTTCGCCAGCTGCTGACCGAGAGCGCGATGATCGGTCTCGCCGGCGGCGCGATCGGCGTCGCTCTCGCGTTCGGCCTCAAACGCATTCTCGTCGCCGCGGCGGGACGCATGCTCTCGTCAGTCGGCGATGTGCGCATCGACGCCGGCGTGCTCGCCTTCGCCGTCGCCGTTTCGCTGCTCAGCGGGCTGGCCTTCGGACTCGTGCCCGCGATGGTCGGCACGCGATTCAATCTCGGCAACTCGCTGGCGGAATCGGGTCGCGGCGCATCTGGTGGACGCACGAGCGCGCGGATGGGGCGCGCGCTGGTGATTGGACAGGTGGCGCTGGCCGTTGTGATGCTCATCGGAGCCGGTTTGCTGGGGCGCACGCTCATCACGCTCGAGCGCGGCGGCGTGGGATACGATGTCAGTCGGTCGGTGTTGACGACTCGCGTGAATCTCTCGTCGGCGAAATACGCCGACTCGGCGAGCCGGGCGGCATTCTTTGATGCGCTCACCGAACGGATTCGCGCGATTCCTGGCGTCCGCGGAGTCGGCATGACCGATGTCTCGCCATGGAACGGCCCGGGCGCGCGACCGTTGGCGATCGATGGGCGGGCGGAATCGGACAACTGGCGGGAGGATGGCGCGGTGTACTCGGACGCGTCTGAGGACTATTTCGTCGTACTCGGCATCCCGGTCCGTCGCGGTCGATCATTCACCGCGACGGATCGCGCCGGCGCTCCGCTGGTCGCCCTGGTGAGCGAGAGTCTCGTGCGACGCTACTGGCCGGGGGGTAGTCCGATCGGTTCACGCATAAGAATCGGCGAGCGCAGCGCTCCGTGGCGCGAGGTGGTCGGTGTCGTGGGCGATGTGCGGGCGAGCGCCTCGGCTGATGCGGAGCCTACCGTGTACGTGCCGATGCGACAGGACCGGGGCGGCGGCGCGGAGTTCGTCGTCCGAGGCGATGAGGATGCGAGCGCGCTAGTGCCTGCGATCCGGCGCGAGCTTCGGGCGATGGATCCGGCGCTTCCACTCATCCGGCCGAGGACGATGCAGGATGTGTTCGAGACATCGCTCGCCGGACATCGGCTGCCGGTGATGTTCACGACGGCGTTTGCATCGCTGGCACTGCTGTTGGCCGCGCTCGGCGTGTACAGCGTGCTCGCCTATTCGGTGAGCGCGCGTGCGCGCGAGTTCGGCATTCGCGCCGCGCTCGGCGCGCGGCGCGGGAGCGTGCTCGCGTTGGTGCTGCGTCAGGGGATGACGATGGCGCTGGCGGGGACAGCGATTGGAGTGATCGTTGCCGCGACCGCGACGCGCTCGATCGCCGCGCTGCTGGTCGGCGTAGCGCCACACGATCCGGCGACATTCGTGGCGATGCCGCTGATCTTGCTCGTCGTCACCTGCCTCGCCTGTCTGATACCGGCGCGGCGGGCGACGAAGATGGAACCGCTCGACGCGCTGCGCGCGGAGTGAGCGACTGACATCAACGGGAGAGGTTTGGCGCCTTCCATTCTGGCATGGCCGACGAAGGGTTTGCGCCACTTTTCTGGCATCGCCGGCGAAGGGTTGCGCGGATCAGACGGACGTTGCCGACCGTAACGAAGCCATCAGAGGCCCGCTCGTTTTTTCGTACACAACCAAAAGCCGAGCAGCTACGCGCTCGGTGTCGCTCCCTGCGGGGAGCAGATTCGGATAATCGGGCGATTCAGTCTGATCCGCACAACCCTTCGTCGGCGATGCCAGCCAAGGCGGGAACTGATCGCCGGCGATGCAAGTCAAGGCGGGCAGCTCATCGGTCGCGATGCGAGTCCAGCGCGGCGATCGCTACGCGGCCGGCGTCGGTGCCGTCGCCAGGGCTCGTTTGAGCACCGCGATCTGGCCGCCGTGATAGGTCCCGTGCTCGATGACGCCATGCAACAACGTCGACACCGAGTGCGGGGGGATGGACAATCGCACGGACTGGTTCAGCTCCTCATCGGAGAGCGCGGCGACGTCGCGCGCGAGGGCTTGATAACTCTCGTGCACGCGCTCGATCGCCGCGGACCAGGCGATCGCGCTCGGCGCCGGAACAGTCGGCCAATCGTACTCCGGCGGCGGCGATCCGAGCGCGTCGCCATGGATGCGGGCGCGCGCGATCTCGGCCCACACGGCGACGTGAATGACCAGCTCCCAGATCGAGTGCGCGCCGGGAATCGGTCGCGCGGACGCGGCTTCCGGCGATATGCCGACGAGCACCTCGGAGAGTGACGGCCCGTGCCACATGGGACCGGTGACGGTGCGCTCGATGAGGTTGGCGAGTGTAGCGGCGTTGGGCATGCTGGAAGCTGGGGTAAAAGTGGCGCATTCGGCAAGCATGCGGCGCGCACGAATGTCACTCCCCACTCTCGCGTCGCATGCGCGCGACAGGCAGACGCTCGCCATCCGGAAGCTCAACATCGAAGCGCTCCACGACCGCGAAGCCGAGCGACGCGTAGAGCGGCTCGCCCGGCAACGTCGCCACGAGCTCGAGGGCGCGGAAGCCGGACTCCGTAGCCGAAGCGAGACAGTGCTCGAACAACCGGCGTCCGAGCCCGCGGCGCGCCGATGAAGGGTGCACGAAGAACGCTCTGATGCGCGCGGGCTCCGTGCGCGGATCGAGCAACGGGTCGGGCAGCGAGCCCTTCATCTGATCGCCGCCGAAAAGCGTGCGCCGATGGCTCCATCCTCCAGCGGCGACGATCGCGCCCTCGCCCTCGATCACGTAATAGGTGCCGTCCGCGATGAGCTGGCTGTCTGGACCAAACATGAACTCGAGCGCACTCTCGATCTGGCGAGCGCTGTAGAAGCCGGTACTCAGTCCGCTGACCGACTCGCGGATCAGATGGCGAAGTGCTGGAAGGTCGGCGCCCCTGGCGGCGCGAAGATGGTAGCGCACCTTTGCAAAGTACTACGGTGATTTCGGCATGACGACGCCGGCCGATGGCGCACAGCTTCCGCGCACGCACGCCGGCGGCGCGCGCTAGCTGTCGTGAGCGCCGCTACTTCGTCCACGGCGGCTTGGCGCCGACGGACCGCGCATAGGCGATCAGCTGGCCGAGGTGCTCGTGCAGGTCGTCCGTCATGGAGAACGCCGCTTCTGGGAGCGACACGCCCCAAGGCTTGTATTTCCCTGTCAGCTTCGAGACGTCGGCCGACGCGAGCTGCGAGCGACAGTAGGTCCACGACTTGTCGAGCTGCGCGAGGACCTCGGCCTTGCCCGTGATCTTCTCGAGCTTGGGGAGCGTCTCCTTCGGCACGCCGAAGTCGGCCGGCGCCTTAGCGGCGATGGACATCGGCGTGTAGTAGTACCACTCGGAGGCGATGTGCATCAGCGCTTCCGACACCGAGCGCACACCGGCCGAGGGACGCCAGCTGAATTTTTCGGCGGGGATCGCCGTCGCCAATGCCACGATCTTGGCGTGCAGCGTATCGAGATCGCTCACGTACAGATCCATGATCACGCGCGCCGCTTTGGCGTCGAGCACATCCTGCGCGAGCGCGCGCCGCGGCGCGGCGCCGAGCGCCGTGACCAGAACGGCCAACAGCGATGACGTGAGGACAGTGAGACGTGGATGACGTAGCACGGGGGCTCCTAGTGAGAGTGCGACGTGAGCGGCTGGGATCGCGCCACCAACGTGCCACACCGTGACATCTCGCCGGAAGCCGAAGCGGCGTCAGAGACTAGCAAGAATGCCGTCATCGGGGTGACGGCGATCGCGCCTAGTCCGCGCGTTCGTGCACGCGGATAGGCAGCTCGCTGGTCGCGACGGCGTTCACCGAGCGCTGATCGCGCGTGACGCTCCGCCGGTGATAGTCGAGCTGTCCCAGATGGTAGGCGCAGTGCGTAGTCAGATGGATGAGCCAGTCGCCGGTAGCGACGGTGCGGCCCGCGACTTCGATCGGATAGGGCGCGGCGAGCATCTCTTCGCTGACCGCGGCCATCCCCTGGTCGATCGCGCGGTCGGCCGCATCGAGCTCGGCCAACAGCGCCTCGCGCGACACGCCCCGCCGCGCAAACTCGGCGTCGCGATCGCGCTTGTAGCCCGACTTCCCCAGCACCGCGCCGACGAAGTGCTGCAGGTTGCCGGCGAGATGGAGCACGAGCGTGCCGCCCACGTTCGGGAATCCTGGCCGCTCCGCCCACACGCTGGCGTCGTCCGGATACGCCTCCACCGACCGACGCAGCGCCGCAATGTCACGCTTCAGAATTGATTGCACGGCCGATCGTAGCATCGCTTGACTCCTCTGATCGTGGTCCGCTGACTACTGGGCCGCGGATTCTCATTCACTGGAGCCGCCTTATCCGCGGCTGCGGTACGTGTGCTCGACGAATCGTTTCCATCCCTTCTTGTTTCGCGACTCCACGACCCATTTCACGCTACCGTCGTCTATGGGCCAGTACGCTTGGCGCGCCAAGCCTGCGGGCATCTGCGCCTCGAATCCGATGGCCTCCGGATGCAGATCGGTGACATTGGCGAGGACGCCCTCGGACCGCTTACCATCGGAGGTGAACGACCAGAAGCGGACCGTCCCACCTGGGCCCGCGCCAAAGATGGCGTGCTCGCGGTATCCGCCGTCGCCGGCCCAACCCGACTCCTCCGCCTTTTTGCCGAACTGCCAGCGAGCACTCAGTTGGATGTAGGAATCCCCGAGCACGGAGTCGAACCGCCGGGTGCAGCGCACCGGGCCGATCGGAGACTCGCCGAGCGCTTCCCAGTCGCCGAGGAGCGGCTGGAGGAAACCGAGCTTGCCCCGGCCCTTCTTCCAAAGTTTTTTCGGCATCGCGATTCACTCGCGCAACTGGGCGTGGTCGTCGAAAGGTCGCGGGCTCGCAGAAATTGCCTTGCCTGCGCCGCGAGCGCTACAGCGTGACGGGCTCGCATCGCACATCGGTCTTGACCGAGTTGGCGATGTAGCACTTGTCGTGTGCCTCGTGATGCATCGCGGCGGCGTCATCCGCGCTGGGCAGCTTGTCCCCGATGAATCGCGCGTCGGGATGGAGGGTCACGGTCACCATGGCGAGCTTCCCCTCGGCGTTCGTTCCCATCACGCCGACGGCCGCGTCGGTATAGCGATCGATGACGAAGCCGCGCAGCGCGGCGATGTTCAGGAACCAGAGCATGTGGCAGCTGGCGATCGATGCGACGAACGCCTCCTCCGGATCGACCGCGGCGGGATCGGAGAGCGGGAGCTTCACTGAATGCGGTGATGATGAGCCGGGCACGACCGCGCCGCCGTCGAACGACCACTGGTGCGCGCGCGAGTAGCGGTTGTCGGTGAAGATGGCGCCGGTACGCTGCCATTCGATCGTCGCGAAGTAGTCGGCCACTCTTTCCTCTCGATTGCGGCGTCAGTACCACGTTGGCGCGATGGTCCAAAGCTCGATCGCGCTCGTCGGTCTGTACAGCATGCTCGCGCGCTGAATGATGCGTTTCATCGACGCACCGCGCGATGGTCGTGAGGTAACAAGCTCGCGGCGACGCGAGCGATGGACCAAGGCATGTTGGGTGAAGCGCGGCGTTGGCCTAGAGCCACGCTGCGCGCGGCGCATCATACCAATCTTGTCTTGTCGCCCGGCTCAGCCGGGATCGCGATGCACCGTCGCGGGCGTGAATGCCGGAATACAGATCGCGACGTACTCGGCGCCCCCGGCCGCGGGCGTGCTGTAACGAACCCATTCACCCGGCGCGACGATGATCGCCTGACCCGCGTTGACGTGGAGCACGCCCCCCTCGAACTCGACGTGCATCGCGCCCTTCAGCACGAGCGTGATCTCCTGAAATTCCGGCCGCTGGCCGGGCTCAGCCCATCCTGTTGGCGAGACCATGCGCGCGACGCTCACAGACTCGTCCGCCGATGCGGCGCGGCCGACGAACTCCTCGATGCGCTTTGGCTTGGTGCCGGCGGCGGGAATGACGATTGGCGCGGAAATCAGTCGGGGCATCGATGTCCTCAGCGAGTGCGTGCGGCGGCGGCGGCGCGGATCGCATCGCGGCGACGCACGAGCTGGCGATGGCGACAAGCTCGGCGAAGCTCTCGGGGGTGAATTCGCGCAGGAACCAGTCGCGCGCTTCCCGGAGCACAGTCTCACGGCGGAGATCGTACAGTCCGATGTTGAGCTGCGCGCGCTCGAAGGGCGTTGGGCTATGTGTGGGTGGTGCGATGTCGGCGGGCATGTCGGCTCACTCTACGTGGGTGCCAGCTAGAAATTGACGGTGCGAGCGAAGCAACGCCATGAGTTGCTAGCGGTCGCTCGGCGCGACCGTGCCGCGAAGCTGCTCGCCGGCGCGCTCCAGCTCGGCACGCGAGGGTCGTTCGGTGTAATGCGGACCAAAGCGCAGACCGAAGCCGTCGCCGGCGAATCGTGGGAAGACGTGCAGATGGACGTGAAAGACTTCCTGCATCGCGGCCGCGCCGTCGGCGAGAAAGAGATTGACGCCCTCACAGCGGAGATCACTCGTGCGCAGCGCAGCCGCCATCCGCTGCGCGACTTCCATCATGCGTCCGCCGATGGCGGAATCGAGGTCGGCGAGCTGCGCCGCATGGCGGGTCGGGACGACGAGGAGGTGGCCAGGATTCACGGGCTGGATGTCCATGAACGCGGCGACGTGCTCGTCGCGGTAGACGAAGGTACCGGGGAGCTCGCCGGCGAGGATGCGGCAGAACAGGCATTCAATCACTTGGCTCGCTCGCGAAGCGCTTCGATGAGCGCGTCGAGCTCGGCATCGGGATGAGGAAGCGTTTTCTGCAGCTCCAGCGCGATCGCGAGTGCGCGCTGCTCGATCGCGCCGGCACGCGACTCTTCTCCAGCGGCGCGACGGATGGCGGCCTCGGCGGCCAAAGTTTCCGCGTAGGCGACCACGGTGTCAGCATCTCCAAGCAGTTGCACCAGCGACGATGTGCCGAGCATACGCATCAGATCCTCTCGTCCAGCGGAGAGCTCGCTGCGGACTCGAAGGACATAGTCGAGCTTGACGCGCTCCGTCATGCGCGCGGAGGCGCGGTAGCCATCGGCCACGAATTGATTGGTGAGCGTCTGCCGAATTCGGGATCCGGGTGTTGGTCGTCGAATGCTCATTCTCTTCCTTTTACTCGACGTGTTCGGATGCATGCGTAGTCGCGTTAATCCTCTTGAACTTCGAAAGCGTTGCACGGGAAGATGCGTGCGGGGATAGGGGCGCGCGACCACAGCCGTCGCGCATCTCATCACCGTGCTGTTTGGCTAGTGCAAGCGGACGCCAGGCCGTCGCGGCATCTGGCCATCGCCGATGGCCAGGGGGTGGCGGTGGCTTCGGCGACAAGCTCGGCTCGCGCGTGTTGCCCGAATGGATGACGGTGAGCGATGACCCGACGCGGCACTCGCTCGGGGCGGAGCCGCTGCTCGGCGATTACGCCGTCGATGAGGAGGGCGTGCCCGCGCGCGCGCATCTCGTGGTGGACGCCGGCTATCTCAAGACGCTGCTCACCACGCGCGTACCCGTCGAGGGTGTCGAGCGAAGCACGGGGAACGCGCGCGGCGGCGGAGCGGCGCCGAGCAATCTCATCGTGCGCGTCGACAGCGGACTCAGTGATGCGGCACTCCGGCGGCGACTTCTCGCCCTGGTGCAGCGGCGCAAGCTCCCGTACGGCATCATCGTCCGCGAGCTGGACGCCAGCAGGATGAGCGCGATGATGCAGGCGATCGAGAGCGGCGACATGGAGAGCCTGTCGGGGCAAGGAGCCGGGGCGGCGCTGACCGCGGCATATCGCATCTATCCCGACGGGCACGAGGAGCGCATTCGTGGCGCCCGCCTCACCAACATGACGAGCGAATCGTTCCGCGACATCATTGCCGCATCGGCGACGACGACGGTGTTGCACCAGGGCGGCGTTGGCGGCGGAATGTTCGCGATGATGCCGATGCAGATGATGGGAATGAGCGGCGCACCCGCGCCCGTATCGTATGTCGTGCCATCGCTTCTGTTCGAGGACGTGACGCTCACCAAGCCCAGTGGCGCGCGGCCGAAGCCGCCGTTGAGCGACCCGCCGCCCATGTGAGGCGCGCCGGCTTCCCACCGCATTTCACTGAACGATCTTCTTGCCGACGCGATCCAGCCCGCTCATGTCGAGCATGATGCCGACCATCGTCACGCGGCGACGATTCACGAAGCCGATGTTGTAGTAGTCCTGGCCGTCGTGCCAACGAATGAAAGGGCCAGCGCCGAGCAGCGCGTCGAACGCGTGTGAGAGCTCGATGCTCCACTCGTATGGCACGACCGCGGGCTGAATGCGCCGGGCAAGATCTGTGGTGAGATGCGGCGCGCGCTCTCCCATGAGCGTGATGCGCGACCGGCCCGCGAGCGCGCAGCCAATGTGCTCCACTGTCGTTCGGTCGCCGGGATCTCCGCACGTCGTGCCGAACACCTGCATCCCCTCGGTCTGCACGTTCGCGCGCCAACTTCCGTACAGCGCGCGCTGCTCATCGGAGAGCGCGCCGAAAATTCCAGGTGCGTGCCAGTCGAGCCCAAGTGCGACGCCCACGGTGTGCGTCGGCTTGTTGGCGCCGCCGAGATTCATCCAGGTCGAGTGGCCGAGCAGGCTGAGATAGGTCGTCGAGAAATCGCCGTTGGCGCGATTCAGCTTGACGATGTTGGTGTCGGCCCCGGGCGCCGGCACGCAGGAGTTCGCGTGGCGATCGACCGGCACGAATCCATCGCGAAAACATCCCGCCTGGCCATTCGAGTGATGCGCGAGCGCGACACGGATGCCCTTCAGCCAAACGCCGCCGAACGCCGGATTGCTCTCATCGCCGGTGACCGTGCCCAGCCGGCTGGCCCAGAGGTATTCGACCGACACGCGCGGCATGAACGATGGTGTGCGAACCGCCGCGGACGAGTCGGTGAGCTGCCTGATCCGAAACATCGGCGTCGCGATGACGCGCCATCCCCCGGCGCTGCTGATGCGCGCGTCGCTGCTGATGCGGTCGTAGGCATCAGGGAGCTGGTCCACGAGGAAGATGTGCGCCACCGCCTGCGCCTCGTAGAGCAGCGTCGAGTCCTGAATTGCCTTCGACACGTAAAAGCGCTCGAGAAATTGATGGGAGGGCTGCGGCGCGCGAAGGCTGGCGCAGCCGGACGCGCCGATCGCCGCAG
>JALZAE010000420.1 GCA_030948535.1 Gemmatimonadota bacterium
GTATGGAGGAGCGAACGACCAAGCACACTTGTCCCCGTTCTCGGCGCCGCTCGAATCGAACCAGCCTGCTCCGCGCGGATCGGTAATCGTCTCGGAGAGCTCGTGCGCCGTCACATTCGCGACTGCAGCGAGTCCCTGCGAGTGCCCGTTATATGGGCTGCCGGGATCACAACCGGCAACGCCGTCGATGTTGGGCATGTAGGCGACTTGCACCGGCGCGCCAGTACTACAGGACCCCCAGCTGTGCCACGCACAGTAGTTGGCGTTGCCGGCGCCGGTCGCGGTGTAGATGAGATACAGCGCGCTCGGGTCGGGATAGTTTCCCGTCTTTTTGCACGCCTCGGCAACCGCCGTTGATGTGCTGATCGCGCCACTCGGAGCGGTGCTGAGGTCGACGACGTGACCGATGTACGTGGAGCTGGTGGTAACTTGTCCGTTCGACCCGATGTACTCGGTGCTCGCCGCGGCATAGGCGCTACCGCCAAATCCATCAAAGAAGCTGTCGAGTCCAGTGATTTTGTCCTGGGCAAACGAAGGGCTGCTCCATTGTGAGCCCCAAAAGATCGCCATCGTCTTGTTCGTCACCAGCACCGTGCCGCCATGGGACGTCATGAGCGCCGACCGCGACCCGCGCGCCTGCGATAACTCGAGCGCGACAATGTTGCCGGAGAAGTCGCGGTCGAATCCGCGCTGCAGCTGGACGTGCTCCGGCATCGCGAGGTTCGGCGCGACGCGCAGATCATCGATCGGTGGAGCGGTCGGAGCGGGCGCGGCGCGGTCGCACGCGGCGACCAAAGCGAGACCAGCGAGGGAGAGAGAGATCTGCTTTCTCACAGTGCAACTCCTCGAAAAAAGGGACGACGAACGAGGACGAACGACTCCGGCACCGTGCCGGTCCTGCTAAGTGCTATGGCGCGCGCGCAACGGTGCGCGCCTTGAGCTCACGGTCGATCAGCGTTCGAAACGACGCCAGCGGATACGCGCCTTGAAGCGACACGCCGTTCACGAGAAAGCCCGGCGTGCCGGTGAAGCCGAATCCCTTCCCTTCAGCCATGTCCGCCGCAACGACTGCCTTGATGGGATCGCTCTGTTGATCGCGAACCGCGCGCGCGACGTCCGCGCCTGCGCGCTTCGCCGCGGTCTCGAGAAATTGCTGCCCCTGCTGTTGCAGCAGATCCTGGTGCTCATACACGTCGTCGTAGAAGCGATAGGCCTTGTTCGGATCCTGCCGCGCGATGGCCTCGTACATGAGCGCCGCCGCCATCGCGCGCGGATGCAGCTCGACGACCGGCATCTGCTTCACGACCAACCGCACCTGATCGCCGTAGAGCTTGAACAGCTCGACGAGCACGTCGCGCTCTTGCCGGCAGTAGGGGCACTCGAAGTCGGTGTACTCGACGATCGTGACCGGCGCCGACGGATTGCCCAGCACCGCGCGATGGTCGATCGCCGCATGCTTCGGATCGCGCAGCTCCTGCTCGATGCGAATCGAGTCGGCCTGGAGCTGCAGCGTCTGCTGCGATCCCTGCGCGGCACGCGCGGCTTTGTTGAGCACGGCGAGAAACTCCGCCGGATGCGCTTCGATCGCGGCGAAAAGGATCTCCGGCTTCTTGACGAGCAGCGCCTGGATTTGCTCCGGCGATGGGTCTCGCGGAGTGCATGCCGCAACCGGCATCGTCGCACTCGCGCAGAGTGCGGCACTCACCAGCGTGCGGCGATACGACCACGTACGGGAGAGCAACAGCATCGACGCGCTCCACGACATCGTGTGATTTTTTCCGGCGTGCACGGCGCTAAGCGACCGTCTCGCGCCAGACTTTATCTCACGCAGGAAGCGGCGTCAACGTTTTGTAAACTCTCATGATCTGGTCACAGGCGCCCACCGCGAACTCAGCTGCCGATGCGCCGGAACAGCAGATTATTCATCCGGCCGCCCTGTAGCCGGAATTTCGGCACCGACTCCGTATTGCGACGGCATTCGAGCGTGCCGAGCGACGGATTGTTGAAGCGAACTTTTCGATCAGGCGCAGATAGAATTCGATACCACAATCCCAGACGCCCAACCCCGATCTCCCAGTCCATCGTGCGCATCGTAGGTGGCAAGTTCGCCGACCACGACCTCACGTCGCCCGCCGACTCTCGCGTGCGGCCGACTGCCGAGCGCGTCCGAGTGGCGATGCTCGATCTGGTAACCGCCGATGTGGCGAAGGCGCGCGTGCTCGATCTGTTCGCGGGCACCGGCGCACTCGGGCTGGAAGCGATCTCGCGGGGCGCGTTGAGCGCGGACTTCGTCGAATTCAGGCCGGCAAGCCTGCACGCGCTCCGCGCGAACATCGCGGCGCTTCGATTGCGCGAGCGGACGCGCATCTTCAAGCGCGATGCGATTCCCTTCGCCGCCGCGCTCAGAGCGGACAGCTACGACATCGCGTTCGCGGATCCGCCCTACGGATCGAAGATGCTCGACATGGTGCTCGAGAGCTGGCGCGCGACTCGCTTCTCCCGGATTTTCGTGGTCGAGCACGCGGCGACGCACGAGATGCCGCCCGGTGCGAGTCGCCGGACTATCGAGGAAACGAGTGTGACCGTCTATCGCTGAGGTGGGTATCCGCGCTGGTGCAGCGTGCGCGCACCTTCCAGCAACTCACGATCGATCGATCCCGCCTTACGGCGCCAGGAGGTAGTACACGTCCGTGCGGCGCGTGCGAGGATCGTCGCTCCAGTGGCCATAGACTTCCCAGTTCGTCCCCTCGAGCGCATGGCCGTTCGACTTGCACCACGCGGTGATGGCCGAATGCGCCCCGCCGAGCAACTCGTACTCGCCCATGTGAGTCGCAACAGCAGCATCTCCGCTCGGCGTCGCTACACAGCGCACGTCGCCCACTCCATCGAACGGTGCGAGCACCCGCGCGCCGGCTTCGACCAACACCAGGCCCCGGTCCCCGCGATATACCGCGACGTTGATTCCATCGTTCTGCAGGGAGTGCTCACGGATGAACGACCAGCTCTTGCCAATGAGCGCGAGAACGGTCTTGGAGATCGCATCGCGGCGCACACTGGCCCGCGCGGCGGCGAGGAGATGCGGAGCGACCGTTTGCCGTGTCACGGTGTAGCTGATGCTCATTCGGCGAGTACCTGATGGCGGTATGCGCGGGCCGCGAGCTCCTGACAGTTCCCGGCGGGAAATCCTAGATAGTTCTCGATCCGGTCCTGCTCCGACGATGACGACATCGCGCACGTGCGCATTGTCGAGGGCTTCGTTGAGGCCGAGGCAGTCCGACGGCATGTTGGCGTCGCCCGAGAACTGCCCGGGCCCATGGCTCGTGATGATCGTCTCGGAGCTTCCGGAGTGCTGCACGACCTCGAGCTTCCCACGCACCACGACGTAGAATCTCGCCCATGGGTGCCCGCGGCGACGAGCGCTTCGCCCTCGTCAGTCCGGCGCGGCCGGCCGTGCGCAGCTACGCGCGCGATCTCTGGCGGCGTCCGGGTGGGAAAAGCCGCGTCGCCGGGAGTCTCACCGACGACTCTAGAGTTGAGACCAGGCATCGGTGAAGAAGCTAGAGATGTCAGACGTCAGATGTCAGAAGTGAGATGTGAGACACTGCACACCACCGCAGTCCCGGACATCTGACGTCCGACAGCTCTACTGCAAGCTTTCTCTCGGCTCGACGGCCGTAGCCCGTCGCGCCGGAAAGTAGGCCGCCAGCGATGCAACGAGCACCATGAACCCCGCGGCGGTCGCCAACACGATTGGGTCGACAGTACTCACACCAAATACCATCGCCCGCATGAATCTGGATGCGCCAACCGCGCCCACCATACCAACGGCGATGCCGCAGCCGGTGACCATCAGTCCACGTCGCATCACCATCCGGCGGATCGCGCCGCGCTCAGCGCCGAGTGCCATGCGAATACCGAATTCGCGCGAGCGCAGGCGGACGCCGTAGGAGAGCACGCCAAACAGTCCGAGCGCGGCGAGCGCAAGAGCGACGAGCGCGAAGCTGGCGAGTAGACGCATCGTGAACGCGCGCTGCGCCTCGCCCTGCCCGATCGCTTCGCCGAGTGTGCGCGGCTTGAACATCACGAGCTGCGGATCGAGCGCTGCGATGGCGCGTCGTGCGGCGCCCTGCAGCGCATCGAGCGAGCCCGTGGCACGTACCACCTGAGTCAACGACCAGTTGCGGTCGCCGGCGAATTGCGCGTGCGCGTGATAGACGTATCGGTCCGACTTGCCTAGCGCATCGACGGACACGTCACCCACGACGCCGATGATTTCGGCCGTGTGCTTCTCACCTGAGAGCAGCTGTTGCCCGACGGCGCGCTCGCCATGGAAAAGTCGCTCAGCGAGCGTGCGGCTGATGATCACGCGCTTCGGCGCCGTCGCGTCGTCGCGCGAATCGAACAGGCGGCCGTCGATCAGCGGAATGCCGGCGGCCACGAAGTAGCGCCCCGACACCACCCGGTTCTGCGACGAGACTCCGTGCTCGGCGTGCGCCTCGGGTCCCGTTGCCGATCGCGTTCCCCACTGATGGAACGGGCCGGTGCCCGGCAGCTTCGAGATCCCGCCGACGGCTCGCACGCCCGGCAGTGCCTCGAGCTCGGTGGCGACACGCTCGTAGAAGCGAGCGCGCGCGCTCGAGTCGTACCGCGCCTCCGGAAGATGCAGCTCGAACACCAGCGTCCCACCGGGACGAATGCCGAGGTCGACTTCGCCGATGCGGCGGACGCTGGCCAGCAGCAATCCCGCACCGACGAGAAGAATCACGGCGAGCGCTACCTGCGCGACGACGAGCCCATCGCGGAGCCTGAGTTGCTTGCGCCCGCTCGTCGACGAGCGGCTCTGTCCGCGAAGCACGTCGCTCGGATCGGTGCGAGCCGCGCGCAACGCGGGCGCCAGACCGAATCCAACCGCGCTCAACGTTGCGACGACGAGTGAAAAGGCGAGCAGCCGCGGCTCTAGCGTGAGCGACGTGAGTCGCGGAATGGACGTCGCGCCGAGCCGCACGATCGCTGTCATCGCCACGCGCGCCAGCGCGAGACCGACAATGTCGCCGGCGATCGCGAGGACGAGACTCTCGATGAGCATCTGCCGCACCAAGCGGCCACGTTCGGCGCCCAGCGCGGAGCGCACCGCGAACTCGCGTGCGCGCTCCGAAGCGCGGACCAGCAGAAGGTTGGCGAGATTGACGCAGACCAGTACGAGCACCAGCGCGACGGCGCCGAGCATGACGCGGAGCGCCAGACTCGAGTCGCCGACGATGTCGTCCTTCAACGGAAAGAGAATCGATCGCGAGTCGGCGGCATTGGGATATTGCTTGGCCAACTGCAGGTCGACGCGATCGAGCTCCGCCTGCGCCTGCGCGATGGCCACGCCGGGTCTGAGCCGTGCGATGATGGAGATGTAGTGATTGTCCGCGTTGCCGGCATCGAGCCCCTCGCGCAAATCCATCGGCACGAGCGCGTCGACGGCACCGACGACGGGATCAGCGAAGCCAGCTGGCATGACGCCGGCGATCGTATAGGGTTTGCCGTTCATCGTCAGGGAGCCCCCGACGGCGGATGCGTCGCCGTGCATCTCCCGCTCGAATAGCCGGCGGCTCAGAATGACGAGCGAGGCGCCGGTCTCATCGCCGCGTTCGAACTCATGGCCGGGTGCGGGATGTACGCGCACGACGCGGAAATAGTCGGCGCTGACGGGAAGAAGCCGGATGCGCCGGACGTCGTCGCCGGTGCCGATGTCGGCGCCGACCTCATCGTAGGTGCGAATCGCGGCCGTTGCCGCGAGCGATGACAGTCGCGCGCGATACTCGACGTAGTGCACCGGCGTCACGAATCCCTTGTCGACGCGGCGAAGGACGTTGTTTTGATAGAGCCGCACGAGCTGGCCGGGCTGCTCGTACGGCAGCGGCTTCAGCAACACGGCATCAACCGCGCTGAACACCGCCGTCGTCCCGCCGATGCCGATCGCGAGAGTGAGCACGGCGACGAGCGTAAATCCCCGGCTGTGGGACAGCATGCGGAGGGCGTAACTGAGATCGGCGGCGCTATCCTCGAAGAAGCGCGTGCCGCGCGCATCCCGCACCTCCTCCTTCGTGCGCTCGACGCCGCCGAGGGCGAGCACGCCGCGCCGGCGCGCATCGGCATCAGAGGCGCCGAATCGGCGCGCCTGCTCCGACTCCATCTCGACGTGGAAACGAAGCTCTTCCTCGAGCTCGCGCTCCTCGCGCCGGCGGAAGGCCAGCGAGCGCAGTCGCTCGAGGATGTCGGTGAAGATGCTCACGATGCGCCTCCGGGTGCGGCGAGTCGCGCGTTCATGACGGCGTTGATCGCGGCCGACGCTCGCGCCCACGCCTCGCGCTCGGCGTCGAGCTGGCGATGACCGGCAACGGTCAGCTCGTAGTAGCGCGCGCGCCGGCTGTTCTCGGTGACGTGCCACGACGTCTTCAGCCAGCCGCGGCGCTTCATGCGCACGAGCGCCGGGTAGAGGGAGCCCTGCGTCACGGACAGCGCGTCCCTGGACATCCACTGGATGCGCTGTGCGATTCCCCAGCCGTGCATCGGCTCGAATGCGAGTGTCCGGAGCACCAGCATCTCGAGCGTGCCTTGGAGCAGCTCCCCGCGATCGTCCGCCATGGTCTCTCCTTCAGATTGTCTGAAGGTAAGACGCGTAGATCGGCAAAAGGGTTGGAACTCCGATTTTGACCGGCTCAGCCGCCCGGAGTGATGGGAGGCTGGCCGGCGGCTTTGCGCTTCGCGTTGAGGGTAGCGAGGCCCGTGGTGCTCAGCGTCTTCCAGCGCGCCAGCACCGCGCTGAGCTGGTCTCGCGCTCGCTTGCTGGCGTCGACCTGGTTCGCCGTGGGCGTCACGTCGGCACGCTGCATGGCCATCGCCGCTCCGATCAGAGCAGCCTTCGCG
>JALZAE010000422.1 GCA_030948535.1 Gemmatimonadota bacterium
CGCGTAGGCTCTACATTGCACCAGTGTTTCGGGGCGTAGCGTAGCCTGGTATCGCGCCTGCTTTGGGAGCAGGAGGTCACCGGTTCAAATCCGGTCGCCCCGACTGTGTGAAGCACGATGGTCATCGCGTCGTCGATGGCGTCGCAACGCGAGCGC
Organism: Gemmatimonadota bacterium; assembly: GCA_030948535.1. Lineage (GTDB taxonomy): Bacteria > Gemmatimonadota > Gemmatimonadetes > Gemmatimonadales > Gemmatimonadaceae > JALZAE01. The sequence continues at coordinate 157 of JALZAE010000422.1, forward strand.
GCGTGCGGGGTTGACCCGTCTATTCACCCCGGCTACTCTTACTCGTCCTACGTCGGGGAGCGCGCCGAAATGCGCGTGGCTCTTGACTCGCGGTGATCACGAAGCGCCAGTAGCTCAGGTGGATAGAGCAACAGCCTTCTAAGCTGTGGGTCGGAGGTTCGAGTCCTCCCTGGCGCATGAACTCAGCGCCCTTAGCTCAACTGGCAGAGCAAGTGACTCTTAATCACTAGGTTGTTGGTTCGATTCCAACAGGGCGCACTGCACGATACGCACGCATACGCGAAGGCCGCCGGAATCTCCGGCGGCCTTCGTGCATCGCGGGCATCATTGACGTGCCGCGCCGCGCGGCCTATATGGCTGCCGTCCCCCACCTCCGGTCGCCCTCATGCGTCGTCGTAGCGCGCTGATTCTCGCGGTAGTCACCATGTCGCTCCTCGTGCGCGCCGCCGCGGCGCAGAATCCGACGCCGTCGGTCTCGACGGCTCGCCAGGATGTCGGGCGACTCATCGCCGCGTTGCTCGGCGACTCGCCGCTCGTGCGCGACCTCGCGGTCCTGAGCGATGAGATCGGCGGCCGAGCGACTGGGTCGCCGCCGAACCTTCGTGCCGTCGAGTGGGGCATTGCCCGCTTTCGCGATGCCGGCGTCGACATGCGCAAAGAGCCATTCACGATGCCGAGCTTGTGGCTCGAGCGCTCGGCCACGGTGACGATCGCTGGCGAGGGTATTCGGTTCTCGCCGCGCGTCGCGGCGATGCCGTTCTCCGTCGCCTCGCCGCCAGCCGGCATCACTGCGCCGCTCATCGACATCGGATTCGGAGGTGACGCGGATTTCAAGACGGCGGGCGCGAAAGTGAAGGGCGCGATCATTCTCGTCGAACAGAAGGAACTCCTCGATGTCGACGGATTGTTTCGGGAGTACGACGAATCGGCAAAGATCGAGGATCGTGCCTTCGCTGCGGACGCGGCGGGCATCGTGTACATGGGCTCGCGACCGAACGACTTGCTCTACCGCCACAACGTCGCCATCGGCTCGAGGAATACACGGCCGATGCTGGTGATGGAGAGCGACGGCGCGAAGCGCGCATTGCGGTTGCTACGCGCGGGAAGGACCCTCACGATCACCGAGATGATCGACATCGAATCGGGTGGCCCGTACCAAAGCTTCAATGTCGTCGGCGAGATTCGCGGCGCCACTCGGCCCACCGAGATCGTGCTCATCGGATCGCATCTGGACTCGTGGGATCTGGGCTCGGGCTCGCTCGACAACGGCGCGAACGTGGCGATCATGATCGACGTGGCGCGGCAGATGAAACGGCTCGGCATTCGACCGGCGCGCACGGTGCGCTTCGCGCTATGGAACGGGGAGGAGCAGGGAATGGAGGGCTCGTTCGGATACGTGCGCGCGCATGCCGCCGAACTCGACCGCCATGTCATGACGATGGCGTTCGACATCGGCTGTGGCCGGATCAACGGCTTCTTTACCAATGGCCGAGCGGACATTCTGAGTGCGGTTGATCGGGCGCTGGAGCCGGTAGCGGGACTGGGCCCGTTTATGCAGGTCAACGCACCAATCGTCGGCACCGACAATTTCGATTTCATGCTGCAGGGGGTGCCGAACCTTGTCGCCAATCAGGAGGCGGCGAGCTACGGACCGAACTATCACGCGCGATCTGACACTTTCGACAAGTGCGATGCCCAGCAGCTTCGACTGAACGCGGCAATCGCCGCGGCGGTCGCGCTCGGCTTCGCGGACAGCGATGAGCTGTTTCCACGCTCGACGAGGGCGCAGGTGGAAGAGCTCATGCGGACGACGGACCTCGCGCAGCAGATGAAAACGTTCAACTTGTGGGAGGGCTGGGCGGCGGGCACGAGAGGCCGCGCGAGGTGAGAAATGGTCGGTTCGGAGCGCTTAGGTTGAGAATCTTGCCTGGAAGCACACCTAGGGGTTGACCGAGGGACGAGAGGCGAGTAGAATGGGTGGCTGTCGCGGAATGCGACTCCAAAGCTATTTGACAATCGATTGAGATCATATGGTTGTGCGAGGCGAACTCGTTGATCCCGGCGTCGTTCAGTCGTCGGGGGAGAGTTTAGACCTGAACAATTCATAGTGATTCGGACACGCTGTCGTGCGCGACAGCGTATCGACAGCTGTTCGAAGAGCAGACAAACGAACCATCTCTTGGAGAGTTTGATCCTGGCTCAGGACGAACGCTGGCGGCGTGCTTAACACATGCAAGTCACGGGGGTGTCGCAAGACACAACCGGCGAACGGGTGCGTAACACGTGAGCGACCTGCC
>JALZAE010000259.1 GCA_030948535.1 Gemmatimonadota bacterium
CGCCAGCGGCGCCGACGGGTCCCGTCGCACCAGCAGCACCAGCAGCACCAGCAGCACCTGCCGCACCGGTGGGACCGGCGGGACCGACGGCTCCGGCCGCACCCGCGGGGCCCGTCGGACCTGTCACGTTGAACGTGAATTTGACGTGCGTCGTCGCGATGCAGTCTGCCGGCGTGCTGGTCGCGCCGACGCGATAGAGTGTTCCGCTCGACGGGACGTAGCACGCCGTGATGGTCTGCGCGCGCGCGGCGCGCGGAACCATCGCCGAGCCGGCGACGCACGCCACGACGATACCACGCACGCAGAGGATTCGTGCTCTGTTGATCATGAACTTCTCCCACGACGAGGGAATGTTGCGGAGAGACGGCACGCGCTGCTCGCGGGCAGAAAGTCCGCGACGATAGTGAATCAGGGTTGGCTGAGCGTAACCGCGGCGTGAATGATCGCGAGCGCGACAGACACGGCGTCACGGTCGGGCGCGTCGGCGGCCGGCGCGGTTGCAGCACTCGACGAGAGCACGAGCTCGGCTGCCGTCAGCGCCGTGGCGATGCCGGCAACCTGCTTCGCGGCCAGCGCGGTTCCGAGCGTGCCCAACGCGGCCGCGAGCGAGCTGCCGGTTGTGGTTTGTTGGAGTGAAGGTGCGAGTCGTACGCGCGCGTCGCTCACCGATGCGATCATGTCCGCCAGCTGTGTGTCGGTAACTTGCAGCAGCCGCGGCGAAGCGGTGGAGTCTTTACATCCCGCCGCCGCGACGGCGCCGAGCAACGCGGCGATCGCGAGAAAACGCGGAAACGTGCCGGCGACAGTCAACGGTCGTGGCGCGCGTCGAGCGTGTCCGATTGTCATGAAAGGAAACTCGCTGGAACAGGAGGACTGTTCGCGACGGGAGGCGAGCAGACGATGCGGCGTGAGCACGGATGGCGCAAGCAGCGCAACGCTCAGCGTAGCCTTTTGTCGTATTCTTGACACATGACACCGACAATTCTAGCCTTCGCCCAGTGGACGTAGAGGCCGATTGCCCGCTCGCTGCCGCTATCGCGGAGCGCATTCGAACGTCGCGCACCGAGCTCACGACGCGTTGGCTGGAACGCATCGCCGCGCGTGTCAGTCTCGATCCGAATCGGATCTTTCCGACCGATCAGCTGCTCGACCATGTTCCGCTGCTGCTCGTCGGAATCGCCGACTACATCGAAGACCCCTCACTGATCGTGTCGGCCGATGGCGCCGTGATCAGTAAAGCGCGCGAGCTCGGCGCGCTGCGACACGCGCAGGGGTTCGACGAGTACGAGATCATGAAGGAGTACGAGATCTTCGGCAGCATCCTCTTCGCCTTCGTGCAAGAGATCATCGACGATATCGATGAAGATTGCAGCCGCCGCGAGCTGCTCGCCTGCACGCGCCGGCTCTTTCACGCGATCACGCTGATCCAGCAGGCGACCGCCACTCAGTATCTGCAGCTGATGCACGAGCAGCTGGCGGAGCGGGAGCAGCGGCTGGAGACGTTCAATCGCAGCCTCGCGCACGAATTCCGCAACCGGGTGGGGGCGGCGAAGGCGGCGGGTCAGATGCTGTTGCTGCCGGACTTGGATGGACGGAAGCGCGACGAGCTGGCCGGGGTGATCGTCCGCAGCACGAATCAGCTCGTCGTAGTGCTCGAGAATCTGCTTCAGCTCTCCCGCGTGGGCGCGCCCGATCAGGCTGTCGGGCGCCACGTGCATCTGGCCGACGCGGCCGCCGAAGTGGTGCGCCAGCTCCGGACGATGGCGGAGGCGAGCGGCGTGACGGTGCGCATCGCGGACTCGCTGCCGGAGTGCGAGGTCGATGCGGCGGTGGCGGAGCTCGCCCTGACCAATCTCGTCGCCAACGCCATCAAGTACTCCGATCCGGGGAAGCCCGACCGCTGGGTGCAGATTGCCTGGCACGAAGCGCAAGCGGCGGGAAGCCGCTCCGATGGCGCCGCGACCAACGAGACCGTGGTCGAGGTTCGCGACAACGGCCTTGGCGTTCCCGAAGCCGCGCGGGACCGGCTGTTCCAGCCCTTCTATCGGGCGCACGACGAGGGGCAGACCGGGATCGGCGGCACTGGGCTCGGCTTGAGCATCGTCCGAGAGACCGCGGAGTCGCTCGGCGGCCGAGTGTTCGCTGAGTTCCCCCCGGAGGGCTCGGTGTTCGGCTTCACCCTGCCGTGCCCAGTGGACGATGCGGGGGGCGAGGCTTCCCACACTATGTCGGCCGATTGACATAGCAAAGAGTCGAGCATATCGTAGCGTCGACTCCCTTGTTCATGCTTCGGACCGCACAGCTGCACCGGATGCGGGCCGTCCAAAGTTCACGCTGGCGCTTCCGGCGACGCCTCGTTCCTTCAGGGAGCGTGCATGTCCGTCCGAGGCAAGGGGGCTACAGCACCCGCGCCACCGCCCGACATTCCAGACCGCCTCACCCGCGCACTATTGGCGCTGGCCCGCTACGAGGCCGCCGTCGGGACGGACGTCCCGCTGAGCAGCTCCGCCGCCGACGCGTCGTCACAGCGCCATGCCGCGCCACGCAGAGGGGACGCGCGGGCCGCGGCACTCGAGCGGGCGGCGGCGCGCGCCGAGCTTCGCGATTCGATCGTGGGGGTGGTCGCCGCGCGCCGAGAGGAGCGCGCGAAGCCGGAGCAACTACTCGTGGAGCTCAAGGCGTTGGTCCAACGCGCCATCACCCCGGAATTGCGCACGCAGCACGTGCGCGCCGTGACTGACGACGTGCTCCAATGGATGCTCGACGCATACTTCGCCGACGAGGCTGCGGAGCGTTCAGATCGCGCTACGCCGAGCGACGCCGCGTCACAAGCGCACGCGCTTCGTCACCCGCGATGATCCGATAGCAGTCGCACGCCGCGCGCTCGAGCCCGGCGCGATTGGTGATCGTCAGCTGCCCTCGCGAATATCGGATGAGCCCAGCCCGCTGCAAGCGGCTCGCCGCGACGCTCACGCTCTGCCGCTTCACGTCGAGCATCTCGCCGAGGAACTCCTGAGTGAGCCCGAAGTGGTTCGTGCCGACGCGATCCTGCGCCATGAGCATCCACCGTGCGCAGCGCGCGCCAACGGCGTGGCGCTGACTACAGGCCGCGCACTGCGCAATTTGTTCGAGCAGCGTGTTGGCGTAGCGTCGCGTGATCTGATCGAGCGCATCGCTTGTCTCGCGCAGGTGCAAAAAGGTTCGCGCCGACATCCGATAGGCGTCGCCTGACACCTGCACCACCGCCCGCGTCGCCGAGTCTCGCGCGCCCGCGACGAGGGACACGCCCACCATTCCATCGGCGCCGACGAGCGCAATTTCCACGGCCGCCGCATTGGGCATCGGCGTGAGGAGCGAAACGACCGCGGTCAGCGGAAAATAAACGTGGACGATCGGCTCGCGCGCTTCCGCCAGCAACGTGCCGTGGGTCAGGGCGACAATCTCGAGACGCTCGCGCAGCGACGCGAAATCGGCGGGAGGGAGATCGCGTAGAATGCGATTGCGCTCGGTGCGACGGCCGGCCGTTTTCCCGGAAAGTGTTGGGAGCAGCGATGCGCGCCGGCTGGTATTGGGCTTGGAGAGGGACATAACAACCCCGAGTTGTCTGTGAAAGTGGGAGAACCCACCGACGGCACAAGACGGGGCGCAGATGGCCGGGCCGATGTCGCAAGAGGACGGAAGCAGCTGCCGAGCACCGTATTTACGCGCGGCCGTCGCTTTCTGAATGGTAGCGCAGTCCGCAACCATTGTGTGACGTCGTGTCGGCTTTTGCCTCACTAGATTGCGTCATGTGGAATGCATTGTCGGCGTGGTCCGCCGGGTGCGTCGTTGGGTGAGAGCCACCGTTCCCCCGCACGGAGAGCCATGTGAGAAGTCCAGTCCTTTCCGACTCCGCGTCGCGACTCGTTCAGGGCGACGTCTTTGTTGGCGGCGAGCTCAGTGCTCTCGCCGTCGCCTCGGGGACGTCGATGAAAGCGTCGCGGCTCAATCAGACCGCCCATCTCGTCACGCGCCTCGCGGCCGCGGTGTTCGAATCGCTCCTGCACGCGATCGACGCCAACGATCCGGAGACGGGCGCGCATGTGCGGCGCGTCGCGACGTACGCCGTCATCCTCGCCCGCGCGGCCGACGAAGATGAGGCCTGCCAACATCGCGTGGAGCGCGTCGGGCTCTTCCACGACATCGGCAAGATCAATGGCGCGCTCTTCGACGTCATGCGCGGGAGCGCGGGTCTCACGGCCGCGGAGCGGCGGCTCATCGCGACGCACACGGACCGCGGCGCTGAAGTCGTGCAGCCGCTGGCCTCCTTCTATCCCGAGCTGCCGGCCGCGGTGCGAGCGCATCACGAGTGGTGGAACGGCCGGGGCTATCCGCAGCGATTGCGCGGTGAGGAGATTCCATTCGAGGCGCGCGTCGTCGCCATCGCCGATGTCTTCGATGCGCTGACGCATCGCCGCCGCTACAAGAACGCGATCACCATCACGCGAGCCGATCAGTTCATCGCGGGCGGACGAGGAACGCAATTCGATCCCGATCTGACGGATCTCTTCCTCTCGCCGCCTGTGCAAGAAGAAATCAAGGAGGCGCAGCGGGTGCGCCGTCAAAGCCGCCTGGCGGCGCGCACCAGCACGCGGAGTGATCCGCGCAGGCAGGCGGCTCACCGCCGGGATATTCCCGAGATCGCGTTCCGCTGGCGCGCGGCAGTCGCGGACTAAGCGTCGCCTCGCCACCAGCTCCCATGCTTCGGTCCGTTCTCGAAGACGCGGCGCGTGATCTCGTCTACAGCAGCGAATCGGACGAGCCGTTTGCCTACATCGAGTTCGCCGACGACGGCACCGACGCACTCGACGCCGAGCGTTTTCGCGCGCGCGCGGGAATTTCCGCCGGCGCGACGATCGCCGAGCGCTCACTCGATGACTTTCTCGCTCGCCACATCGAGACGAGCGATCCGTTCGATGCGCGGACGCAAGCGATCCGGCCGCGATACGAGCGCTTGAAGAGCGTGCTGCGGGAGCAGCTTTCGGGCGTGCGCGTGTTTCGCACCGCGATGCCGGGCGATGTCCGCATTCGGTGTTACATCGTCGGTCACGACTCGCGCGGCCAGATTGCCGGACTCGTCACCGACGCGGTAGAGACCTGATCCGTCGCCGGCGCGATGATCCCCAGGGCGTCGCGCGATCGATACGGATCGGCGATTGAATCCGCGGTATGGGTTGGCTATTTAGCACCAGGCAATTTTCATCCGCACCGCATTCGGAGCATTAGAGATGCGCAATTCTCCCGTCGCTCGTGTCGCGCTCGTCGTCGCCGCCACTCTCGCCACATTCGCCTGCGGCGCCGATAGCGTCTCGCGCCCGAAGCCGCAACGCCTCAGCGCCGATGACGTACCCGCGGCGATCCCGCGCCTCTTCATCACCGAGGTAATGCCCGATCCGACCAAGGTCGCGGACGCCGCGGGTGAGTGGTTCGAGATCTTCAACGCCGGCACCGACCCGGTCGATCTCAACGGCTACAAGATCACTAGCGGACCGACGGGCTCGGAGACGCACACCATCGCGTCGAGCGTCGTCGTTCCGGCCACGGGCTTTGTCGTGCTCGGCAACAACGCCAACAGCGCGACGAACGGCGGCGTGAACGAGGCGTACTCGTACGGCACGTCCATCACGCTCAACAACAGCAACACCGACTGGCTCACGATCAAGATGCCGGACGGCACGCTCGTCGACTCGATCGCGTACGCGGTGCGCACCGATGGCGTGCCCGCATCGTTCACGCCACCGAGTGGCGCATCGCGCGCGGTGATCGACATCAACGTCGATCACACGATCGTCGCCGGCAGCAATTGGAAGACGTCGCCGGCGACTGAGACGTACGGGCTCGGCGATCGGGGAACGCCCGGGTCAGGCCCATACGGTCCGGTCACTCCGCCCGGTCCCGTCGTAACGGTGAACGTGACGCCATCGCCCGCGAGCGTGGCGATCGGCGCGACGAAACAGCTCACGGCGACCGGGCTCGACGATCAGGGCCATACATCGCCAACGACCTTCACGTGGGAGAGCTCGATGCCGGCGGTCGCAACCGTCGACGCGACGGGCAAGGTGACCGGCATGGCGTTGGGCACGACGACGATCACCGCGACGTCAGCCAACAGCGTCGCCGGCAGCACGACGTTGACGGTGACGGAAGCGAATGGCGTGGCGAGCATCTCGATCGCCATCAACACGCCGGCATCGGCGCCGGTCAACTTCACGAAGCCGGCGTTCGCGACGGTGCGCGATGCCAACAACGTCGTCATCTCGCCGCCGCCGACGCTGACGTGGTCGAGCTCGAATCCAGCGATCGCGACGGTCGACGCGCTCGGCTACATCACGGGCGTGGCGCCGGGATCGGTCACGATCAAGGCGGCCGCGGCGAATGGCGTCTTTGGCTCGGCCTCCTTCACTGTCGACGCGGGCGACGCGGCGACGACGGCCATCTACCGCAATCATCTCGAGTTCGGCACGCCGACGGATGCGACGCCGGCCGACGAGCTGATCATCAGCAAGCGACAGTACGTGCTCTCGTACAACAAGAATCGCGGAGGACCGAACTGGGTCAGCTGGGATCTCAACGCGACGCAGTTCGGACCGGCGCCGCGCTGCGACTGCTTCTCATCGGATCAGACGTTGCCGAGCGACGTGTACCATGTCGTCGACTTCGACTATCGGAACGGCGGGTACGATCGGGGCCACATGGCGCAGTCCGAGAGCCGCACGACGACGGAGCAAGAGAACGCGGCGACGTTTCTCCTGACGAACATCCTGCCGCAGGCGGCGGAGAACAATCAGGGGCCGTGGTCGCAGTTCGAGAACTATTTGAACGACCTCGTGCGCACGGGCGGAAAGGAGGTGTACGTGATCGCCGGCGGCGAGTTCGGCGCGGCGCCGCCGACGCTTAAGAACGAGGGCAAGGTCGCCATCCCCGACTACACGTTCAAGATCGCCGTGATTCTCCCGGCGGGGCAGGGACTCGCGAACGTGCACAGTGTCTCCGATCTTCAGGTGATCGCGGTGCGGATGCCGAATCGAATCGAAGCCGGCGGCCCCGCGTCCGCCGTCGGCATTCGGAACACACCATGGCAGAC
>JALZAE010000010.1 GCA_030948535.1 Gemmatimonadota bacterium
GCCGGGAGCCCTAACACCTCAACACCTAACACCTACCCTCCATACTCCGCCGCCAACCCTTCATCCTCCCGCACCACCACGCGCATCACGCGCACGTTGCTCAACGCGTGTTGCACCCGCTCGAAGATGAACCGCGCCAGGTTTTCCCCCGTTGGAACGAGCGCGCCATCGCCAAATTCGGCCACGTCGGCGTTGATGTTTTTGTGGTCGAATCGCTCGCGCACCTCGGCGGCGAGCACCGCATCAAGCCGGCCAAGGTCGGTCACCATCCCCGTCTCGGGATCGATCTCCCCGCCGACGGTGACCTCACACGCGTAATTGTGTCCGTGGAGTCGCGTGCTCGCGCCGAACAGTTGGCGATTCCGGTCGTCGGTCCAATCGCTTCGCCAATACCGGTGCGCCGCGGCGAAGGTCACGCGGCGCGTCAAGCTCGCGATCAGTTTCCTTCCGGCGTCGGCGAATCGGGCGGCTCCCACGCCGTCCCGCGCTCGATCGCCGACTGCACGTCGTGGGTTCCATAGAGACGCGCGTCGAGATCCTCCTCGAGGTGCTCCGCCTCCGGATCCTGGTCGTCGAGGCTCTTGCCGATCGGCTCCTCGTCGGTGTCGTTCGCGTGGGCGGCGATGTGGTCATCGACCGCGTCCGGCTCCACATCGCGCGCGATCGGATCGACGAAAATCTCGTTGCTGAACTCCGTCACGCCGATGACGTCGGTCAGCACGTGCTCGGCGATACGCCGTTCCTCTTCCGTGCCAAGTCGCCCCGAGAGCGTCACCATGCCGTCTTTGGCTTTGACGACGATGCTGTCCGCATCCAGCGTCGCATAGTCCGCGAGCTCTTCGCGAACCAACCGCGCGAGCTCGTCGTCGTCCAGATTCGCGAGATCGAAAATGTCGCCCGCCATGCCGCCTCCCTCACTCCTTACCGGCCGTAGAACTTCGAGAACCCGATGGTGAGCACCTTGTGATACTTCCACTCGGCCGCACCCGCTGATCCTCCGACGATCGGTCCACCGCCGCCGGGAGGCGTGTGGTACGACGCCGGGTACGTGATCTCGTACAGATACGTCCCGAAATCCACGCGAACCGCGTAGCGGCCGCCGTTGTTGTAGCGAATCCCGCCGCCGAAGTTGAACGCAAGGGGAGTGCCCACCGTGAAGTCGCCCGGGTCGTGAACACCGCCGCCGAAATCCGAGGCGATCCCGGCACCGCCGCTGATCAGCGGCGTCAGGTTGTGCCAGGTGCGCTGCCCTGTGAGATGCATGGTGAGCCCCGCGTCGATCAGATAGACCGGCGCGGAAGTGCTTCCCTGAAATCGCTGTGAAAAGGGCTGGTTCGGATCGAGCACGCGGCGATCGGTGAACGAGCGCTGCGCTTTCATCGTGAATGCCACGGGTCCGCCAATGCGGATGTCGTAGCGCACGCCGGTGATCGGACCGCTGCCCGGCGCCACCTTCGCCGTCCCGACATCGCCGCCGTAGTAGCCGCCGAGCAGCGACAGCTCGTGACGATAGAAGAGATCACGATACGGACTGGCCTGCGGCTGATATCCGACCTGAGCGGACAGCGACGATGCGAGTGCCAACGCGCTCGCGGCACCGGCGAGGACCATCGACGAAAGACGCTTCACTCGTTCGCTCCAGAATTTCTCAGAGTACACGGAGGTCGACGCCCGTCATCTCGGACGGCTTGTCGACACCCAGCATCGCCAGCACCGTAGGTCCAACATCCTGCAGCGCACCGCCGGAACGCAGCGGCCGATTGCCGTCCGGATCGACGATCACGATTGGAACCGGGTTCGTCGTGTGGGCCGTGTGCGGACCGCCCGTCGCCGGATCGATCATCAGCTCGCAGTTGCCATGGTCGGCCGTGACCAACACCCGCGCTCCGGCCTTCTCGGCGCTCTTCAGCACGCGCGCCAAGCATTCGTCGACCGTCTCGCATGCGCGCACGGCCGCGGAAAGTACGCCGCTGTGCCCGACCATGTCGCCATTCGCGTAGTTCGCCAGAATAAAATCGTGCTCGCGGCTCTCGATCGCCGCCGTCAAGACATCGGTCAACGGATGTGCGCTCATCTCCGGCGCCAAGTCGTACGTCGCCACCTTCTGGCTCGGCACCAGCTCCCGCACTTCCCCGGCGTAGGGCGTCTCGAACCCGCCGTTGAAGAAATATGTCACGTGCGCGTACTTCTCGGTTTCCGCCGTCCGGAACATCGTCATCCCGCGCTCCGACACGACCTCGGCCACGATGCGCGACAGCACGAACGGCGCAAACGCCACCGGTGACGTGAACGACTCTTCGTACATCGTCATCGTCGCCACATCCACTTTCGGACGGCCGGTGACATCGAACCCGTCGAACTTCGGATCGATCAAGGTACGCACCGGCTGCCGCATCCGGTCCGCGCGATAGTTGAAAAAGATCACGCCGTCGCCGTCCCGCATCGGTGCGACCGGCGTTCGGTTCTGCTCGATCACCATCGGCTCGATGAACTCATCCGTCACGCCGCGATCGTACGCCTCCTGAATCGCCGCCAACGGATTCGTCGCCGAGGGTCCTACACCGGCCACCGCGGCGCGATACCACTTTTCGGTTCGCTGCCAGCGCTTGTCGCGGTCCATCCCGAAGTACCGCCCGCCGACCGATCCGATCTTCGCGCGGCCCCGCGCGTAGTCGAGCAGCTTCCGCATGTAGCCGAGTCCGTTGTGCGGCAGCGTGTCGCGTCCATCGGTCATGGCGTGGACCGCGACGCGAGCCAGCCCCTCTCGTTCGGCCAGATCAATCAATGCGTACAGATGCATGTCGGTGGCGTGCACTCCGCCATCGCCGAGCAGCCCACAGAGATGGAGCGTCGCCTCGCGTCGCTTGACGGCACGGCAGAGCTCGACGAAGACCGGGTTGCGAAGGAAGGAGCTATCCTCGATCGCCATCGAGATGCGGACGAGATCCTGCGGCACCACGCGTCCCGCGCCGAGGTTGAGATGACCCACCTCGCTGTTGCCCATCTGGCCTCGAGGCAGTCCCACGGCGAGACCCGAGGCGTCGAGCAGCGTTCGCGGCGCGCGGGTGACCAGCGCATCCCAGGTCGGCGTATTGGCCAACGCGATCGCGTTTCCTTCCCGCTCGGCCCTGTACCCCCAGCCGTCCAGCACCAACAGTACTACGGGACGCTTTGGCAATTCGAACTCAAGTCCTATTGGTTGCGTGGCGCCGCGAGTTTTGCGAGTTGCGTACGCTCTGATGTATACTCCGCCGCGTGTGGCGCAGCCCACAATGTATGCGCCCCCACTCCCCCCTTCCAGCGATGACATTGCGTTTCTTGCTGCTCGTGTTGGCGCTCACGGCGCTCGCGTTGCGCGCCGGCGCGCAGAGCTCACTGCGCTCTGAAGCGGAGCTGCTCGTGGCGCCCGACGGTCGTGCCATCGCGCTGCTTCGACCAGGCACGCAGGTAAAAACCGGCGCCTCACGCGGCGGCTTCACGCAGGTGACCGTCGGCGGCTTCATCAACGCTACGGCGGTGGGCGGCAAGCGTGATACCTTCGCGATTTCCGTCGCCGCACCGTCAGGTGCGCTGCTGCGCTCCGCGGCGAAAGCTGATGCCGCTCCCCTCGGCAAGCTCAACGATGGGATGGGACTCGTTCGCGATGCGAAAACTGGCGATTGGTTCCAGGTGCATCGCTCGGGGTGGATCGCCAGTCGATTGCTTCAGACGGCGGCCGCGTCGGCTCCGGCAAGACCTGTCGCGGCGGCACCGGCGATCCGTCCCGCCACGACACCCGCGAACCGTCCGGTCACGACACCTGCGCCCCCCGCGGTCGCGCAGACTCCGCCTCCGCAGGACACTACACGCGCGCCTCTCCCGAACGAGATGTCGCCGGTGCGTCGCACGCTGCTCGGCAACTTTCCAAATGGAAAGACCGTGGGAACGCTCGAGCCCGGCTCGCGCATTGAGCCGCTCGTCCGAGAGCGCGGATGGGTGAAGGTCCACGTCGAGGGCTGGGTGCGCGAAGCGGATCTCGTCGCCGTGGACAGCAGCATCAATGGCACCGTCAGCGCCGCCGATCTTCGTGCCGCCCCTGATGCCTGGCGCGGGAAAACCGTGCGGTGGGAAGTGCAGGTGATCGCGTTCCAGATCGCCGACGCGCTGCGCAAGGAGCTCGCGCTCGATGAGCCTTACTTGCTCGCCCGCGGACCTGGCGCCGACAACTCGCTGCTCTATCTCGCCGTGCCGCCCACGATGCTAGCCGCGGCGAAGGCGGCATCCAGCCCGGCCATGCAGCGGTATGTGATCACGGCGCGCGTGCGCACCGGTAAGAGCGATCCCGCCGGCGTTCCGATTCTCGACATCCTCACGTTGACCCGCCGCTGATGCCGGCATTCGCATGAGCTTCACCGAATTCTACAAGCAGCATCCGGCGTTCGTCATCGCGTTCACGGTCATCTGTGCGGCGGCGATCGGCATCGACGGAATGCTGATGTACAAGCGGGTTCGCTACGCGCAGGAGATCCATCGGCTGCGCGCCGGCATGACGGACTTCGAGCGGCGTCAGGCCGATGCGATGAGCGCATCGGCTCAGGAAAAGGTCGCTGTCGAGATGGAGCTGCTGCGCCGTCAGTCGCGCGGAACCAAGGACATCCACCTGTCGGTCTCGGTCGACAGCGGCGCCATGTACCTCGAGCGGGAAGGGGCGGTGCTGCGCCCGTTCGCAGTGTCGGTCGGGCCGGAGCGGCGAGTTGGAACGCCGCCAGACACGCTGCACATCGCGACGCCGCGCGGCACCCGAACAATCGAGCAGATCATCGGCCGCTCCGATAAATGGGTCGTTCCCGCCTGGGTGTTCGGCGAGCGCGGCGTTCCCACCCCTGAGGAGCGCTCCATCGCCGGCGCACTCGGTCCGATCGCGATCGTGCTGAGCGGCGGCACCGTGATCTATTCGATGCCCGCTTCAGGCCCTCTGGCCGACTCCAGCTACGTTCTGCCAGGCGCCGTCCGGGCATCAGCTGAAGATTTGAGAGCCATCCTGCCGAACATAAAGCGTGGGACCACGGTATATTTCTTCTAAGATCTCAGATGACCGATGTCAGTGCAGGTGCCCGCCGTTTGACTCGGACATTTGACTTCTGACGTCTGACCGCTCGTACTGGCCCTCGCCGACAACTTCGCTGATGTCCTTACTCAGACCCTTCCGCGACAACGCCGCCCTCGCCTGGAGCATCGTTCTCGCAACGGTGCTGCTGCTGGTTGGCAGTACCTGGTTACTAGCCAGCACCGGCGACCTCCGCTACCAGCGCGACATGAGCCGGATCGTATTCAATCACAACTACGATTTGCTCGAGCAGCTCAAGGCCCAGACCGGCACCGCGTCCGACTCTCTCGCGAGCACCCTGGCGACTACTCCCGACTCTGCGGGCGATCGCCCCTATATCGTCGTGAGCATCGCCGACCGGCGGCTCTGGTATAAGAAGGGCG
>JALZAE010000436.1 GCA_030948535.1 Gemmatimonadota bacterium
CACGCCCTGTTCTCCGCGCACGCGCTCGACTGCTTGCTCGAAGTACGAGATCCGCTTTGCACGCGAGTCGTACGTGTCGCTCGTCGGCTGCACGCGCATGGTCAGCACGTTCGTCGGTCGAAATCCTGCATCGACGCGCGACAGACGCCACAGCGTCTGAATCATCAGCCCCGCGGCAATGACCAACACGAGCGCGAGCGCCGTCTCGGCGATGACGAGCGAGGCGCGGGTTCGTCGGCCGGCCACGCCACCCGCTCCCGACCGCGCGCCGCGCAGCGTACCCTCGAGATCGGTTCTGCTTGCCACCAACGCGGGCGCCAGGCCGAAGATGATGCCGACGCCGAGCGTCGCCAGCGCGCACGCGACCAGCACACGTATGTCGACCGAGATGCTCTCCAGCCTCGGCGTGTCGGCCGGAAGCAGTCGCTGCAGCCAGCGCACCCCGAGCGCGCCGAGTACGACGCCGAGCGCGCCTCCGCCCAGGGAGAGAACGACGGACTCGAACAGAAGTTGTCGAATGATGCGGCTACGATTCGCGCCGAGCGCGGCTCGGATGGTGATCTCGTGCCGGCGGCCCGCCGCGCGCGCGAGCTGCAGATTGCCGACGTTCGCGCCGGCGATGAGCAGAATGAAGCCGACGGCGCAGAGCAGGATCAACAGCGTTTGGCGCAGTCCGCCAACGACGGCGTCTCGGAGCGGAACCACGCTCGCGTCGCGTCCGTACGCCGCCTCGAAGCCGAGCGCGTCGCGCATCGGCGGAATGAGTGTCGCCAGCTCGGTCGCCGCCGAGCCTGTGGTCGCGCTCCCGGCAAGACGACCGAGCAGAAATGACGTGCCGCCAGTCTTATAGAAGGAAGCGGTGGGATCCAGCACCAACGGCAGCCACAGATCCGCTTTGGCTTGAACGAACCGAAAACTCGGCGTCATCACGCCGATCACTTCGATCTTCTCTCCGTCGATCGTCACCATGCGGCCGACGATGCGCGGGTCGGCGCCGAAGCGCTGCGACCAGAGCTCGTGGCTCAGCACGGCGACGCGATCGGAGCCAGGACGCGATTCATCGTCGTTGAATGTGCGTCCCAGCGCCGGCCGCGCACCAAGCACGCGAAAGAAGTTGGAGGACGTACGCGCACCCGCGAGCTGCACCGCCTCGTTCGGAAGCGAGAGCACCATCCCCCATCCCGGACTGAACGCCGCCGCGCCCCCGTCGTACGACCGCGCGTGCTCCTGCAGATACACCAGCTCGCCGTTCGACCCAAAGTGGTTTGGCCATACCGCGATCAACCGGTCCGGTGCAGGGTAGGGCAGCGGCGACAGCAGCACGCCGCTCACGACACTGAACACCGCCGTATTCGCGCCGATGCCGAGCGCCAGCGTTAGCATGGCGACAAGGGTGAACATCGGCTGCTTGCGGAGCGTGCGCACGGCGAAGCGCACGTCCTGCATGGTGGTGCCGAACATGTCGGGCGCTCGAGAGTAGTGGCGACCCTTGAGACATGCTGGCGCGACAAATAGTTGGCAGCCGAGAACGCGCACTCGGCGCTCGGCACTTCGCACTCCGCGCTCGCCATTCGACCGGTTCGCCGAGTGTGGTGTGCCCAATGCCGAGTGTTCGCTCGCAGGTGCCGAAAGCCGAGTCCCGCTATATTCAGCACATGCCCGTCCGCCGTCTGGCCCTCGTCGTCGTCGCCTGCGCTGCCGCGGCCAGCTGCCGGCCGAAGGTTGCCACTCCGGCTCGCTCGCAGTTTCTGCTCGCCGCCGGCGATTCGACCTTCTGGGTGACCACCGGCGAGAACGGCATTCGCGTGCGCGGCTCGCCTCTGCAGCTCGCGCGCTATGGCGGCCGCTTCTACGAAATTTATCTCGCCGACGATGATCGCTCGTACCCGGACGCCACGATCATTGGGCAGCGCATCTATCGGCGCGACCTGATCACCAACGACTCCCTGTTGGTCTTCGAGGACTCCATCATCGCGGGCTTCGCGCGCCGCTTCGCCGACAGTCATCCCGACGAGCAGCCGCTCGGCCCGAATGACGATCCGCCCGAAGATCCGTCGCTGAGCGCGACGAGCGAGATCGTTCTCGTCGGCGAGCACGGGCCATTTCTCTCGTTCGAGTATCGCGCCGACGCCACCTTCGCCGATTCCGAGGCCGCCGGCTTTCATTCGATGGCGCGTGGCGTGATCGATCTACGGTCGGGCAAGCGGGCGTCGCTCACCGAGCTGTTCGGCGCGAAGGAGCGGAAGCGCTTGCTCGCGCGCGGCGCGGCGCTGTTTGGGCAAGCGATGGACTCCGTGCGCTCCTCGCGCGACGCGCGCGCCCGCGAAGCGGCGGAAACGCTCGCCGATTTCGCTTTCGACAGCTCGAGCTTCGCAATCGTCGCCGATCGCCGCGTGCCGACCATCGAGTTTCTCTCGCCGGGTCACGGCGAGCGCGTCGGCGGATTCGCGCTGACGCTCTCGGCCATCTCGGTAACGATCGTTCCTCCGTGGTGGGCCGAGGTGACCGAGGCGCTCGCCGATTCGGAGACGGCGCGCGGCGAAGCGCTCTGGCACCACGGCCGCCTGCAGCTTGTGGCGCACGATGAACCCGATGCGTCGGGCTCGTCGATTGTCCTCGTCGACAGCGCGCTGCGGCGGTGGCCCGCCGGCCGCGTGTCGGCGCCTGTGTGGCGCGTCTATTGGCTCGATGGATCTTCGATCGACAGCGTTGCGCTCGGCGCTCTCTCACGCGCGTTCGATGATGCCGCCCTCTACTCCGACGACACGCGCACGGCGTCGTGCTCCGGATGCGGCCGGTATCACCGACACGGGCCGGGCGACATCAGGCTCGCGGCCCGCCGCGCATCGCGGCTCGTACGCCCGTCACGGCGCGCAAAACGCACATGACCGACCGTCCGTCCAGAACGCCGGCCGAATCGGTGGCAACGGTGTCGGATCTGATGATGCCCCATCACGCCAACGGGCTTCGTCCGCCGTCGGTGTTCGGCGGCATCATCATGAGCATGGTCGACCGCGGCGGCGCGCTCAGCGCGATGAAGCATGCACGCGGCCAGGTGACCACACTCTCGATCGATCGCATCTTGTTCAAGGAGCCGATCCGCGTCGGCGAGCTCGTCGAGGTCATCTCTCGCGTCGTCTTTGTCGGCCGCTCCTCGATGGCGGTGTTGGCGAACGTCTACGCGACGAATATTCTCACCGGCGTGCGCCGGCACACCAACGAGTGCTGGCTCACGTTTGTCCACCTCGATGACCTGGGTCACGCCGCGCAGGTGCCATCACTGCGTCTGGAGACGAAGGAAGACGAAGCGATGCACGAGCTGGCGGCGAGGCGAAGGGAGAGGGCGTTGGAAGAGAAATAGGGTTAGGGGTTAGGGGTTGAGGGTCAATGGCCTGCCTATTGGCCTTTACCCCACACCCCACACCCCACACC
>JALZAE010000455.1 GCA_030948535.1 Gemmatimonadota bacterium
CTGTTCCCCCGATCACCGTCTTGCGCGATGCGGCTGGCGCCGTCGTACTGGAACTCGCGCATGGTGACGATACGCCGTTGCGCACGACCGGCTGGACGCCCGCCGAGGTGTTCACCGTCAAGGCGCGCGATGGCGTAACAGACCTCTGGGGCATCCTGCACAAGCCGAGCACGTTCGATCCAACCAAGCGCTACCCGGTCGTGACCCATGTGTATCCCGGACCTCAGTCAGGGAGCGTCGGGAACTGGGTGTTCAAGGGACCGGACTGGTGGCTTGGACAGCTGGTCGAGACGACGCAAGCCCGCAGAGACGCGATGCGGAACATGGGGCAGGAAGGCCTGAGGCGCTCACTCGCGGAGCTGGGCTTCATCGTCATCCAGCTCGACGCGTTGGGCTCGGGTCAACGGTCGAAGGCGTTCGGAGATTTCTTCTACGGCCACGTGAGCGACAACGGGCTTCCGGACCAGATCGCGGCGATTCGCCAGCTCGCCGCCAAATACCCGTGGATAGACACGACACGTGTCGGCGTTTTCGGGCACTCGGGGGGAGGATATACGGCCGGTGCAGCCATGCTGCACTATCCTGACTTTTTCAAGGTCGGCGTCAGTGGGTCAGGGAATCATGACATGCGTGTCTATGGATGGTACTTCGGTGAGAGATACCAGGGACTGTATCAGAAGACGGGCGCCACTGACAACTACGAGGCCGAGGCGAACTACAAGTACGCGGCGAACCTCAAGGGAAAGCTGTTGATCATGACGGGCGACATGGACTGCAACAATCCGCCGGCGGAGACGTTGCGCGTCGTGGACGCGCTCGAGAAGGCGGGCAAGGATTTCGACATGCTGATCATCACCGACGCGGGACATCAGCGGTCGAACTACGCGATCAAACGCTCGTGGGACTACTTCGTGCGCCATCTGCTCGGCGCCGAACCGCCGACGGACTATCGTCTGCTCCCGCCGTAGAGTGCCGCTTCGACTGACCTCCGACGAGCAGGCGATGTTCGCCGGTGAGGCCGGCCCGGCAATTCCACTCGCCTGGGCGAGATCCCGGATGCCGACCGGCTCGTGCCCATTGTCGCCGCGCACGTCGACGAGCGTTTCTTTCATGGGTCAGGAGTACGATGGTCTGTGGCGAAGATGCTCAGGTCGCAATCCGTAATCGACACACCGGAACAGTGCGTGCGACGCGCCGATCTCAGGTTCTAAATTGCACGGAGACACCATGGGTAGTCTGGTAGTCGATAAGATCTTCGTAAGAGTTGCCGCAACGATGACGCTTGCCGTGACCGCCGTTGTGACGTCTCCGGTGCACGCGCAACGCGTCGATTACACGAAAGCGGATCTGATTCGCACGTTTGATCCGCTGCTGGTCGGCGGACGCGTGTATCCGGTATGGCTCCGCGACAGCGTGCGCTTTTACTTCGAGGCGAACGGCGCTGGCGCCGACCGCGGAACGCTCTATCTCGTCGATCCTCTCGCGCGCACGAAGCGCCTTCTCCTCGACAACGCGCGCGTCGCGGCGTCACTGTCCGTCGCTGCCGACACGATCGTGGATCCGCACAAGTTGCCGGCAGGAACGCTCGTGAACGACGAGCGCGCGATGCAATTCGAGCTACGCGGGAAGACTCATTGGTGTGCGCTCGGGACGGGAGTGTGTTCGATCGCCAATCCCACGCAAGTCGCCGCGGCGCGCGCTGCGACAGCGCCTTCGTGGGCCGTCCGCTCGCCCGATGGACAGTGGGACGGGTTCGTTTGGAATTACAATGTCTACGTACGGCCGGCAAAATCCGCCGACGGGGCGAGCATCTCAACGGCGCGTCGTCCCGCGCTCGTCAGGAATGGGTGCGACATGCCGACCATACCGGGGCCCCTTCCAGCTCGCGATTCCATTCCACTGCCGGCGGGCTCGATCGCGCTCACGACCGATGGTACGACATCGTGGGGGTACGGTCTCTATCAGTTCGGCCTCGAGGTCGCACGAGTGGAATTCGACCGATTCCTCCTCTCGACGGGAGGACTCCGCTGGTCGCCCGACTCGAAGAAACTGCTCGTTCATCGTGACGACCTTCGCGGTGTGCGGACTTATCCGCTGTACTCATCGACGAGCAATCAGCCGGTGGACCATCGCTACTTCTACGCGGCACCGGGCGACAGTCTGGTGATGCGATACAACTTCTACGTGATTGACGTCGCGCGTCGCTCGGCGACGAAGGTCGAAGGGGAGCCGATCGGGGCGTTGGGCAATCCTGACGATGCGCGCTGGGGACAGACCTCGGGCGAGGTGTACGTTCTCAGTTCGACGCGCGGACTAAAATCGGTGCGATTGTCGTCGCTCGATCTGAAAACCGGAACGCGGCGCAGGATCGCCAGTGACTCGGCGCCGACATTCGTCGATGTGAATGGCGGCGATTGGGAGATCGCGAACGGCGGCGAAGACATTTTCTGGATTTCCGAGCGCGACGGCTGGGGCCACCTGTATCGTTACGCCAAGGACGGCACACTCAAGAATCAGGTCGAGCGCGGACCGTACAAGGTAGCCAGAATCGTCCGCGTCGACAGCGCGCGGGAGTACGTCTATTTCACGGCGTGGGGCAAAGCGCCAGGCGTGCCAAACTATGCCCATCTGTATCGGGTGGGTTTCGATGGCGGCGGCACGACGCTGCTCACGCCGGAGCCCGGTAATCACACCATCCGGGTCGTGCCTCACGCTCCGTACTTCATCGACACCTACTCCCAGATTGGCGTACCACCGATCACCGTATTGCGTGATGCGGCTGGCGCGATCGTACTAGAGCTCGCGCACGGGGACGATGCGCCGCTGCGCGCGATTGGCTGGACACCCGCCGAGGTGTTCACCGTAAAGGCGCGCGATGGCGCGACAGATCTCTGGGGCATCCTGGACAAACCGAGCACGTTCGACGCCAACAAACACTACCCGGTCGTGACCTACATCTATCCAGGACCGCAGCGCGGGAGTGTAGGCGAATGGGTGTTCAAGGGACCGGACTGGGTGCTTGGCACGACGGTCGAAACACGCCAGGACCGGAGGATCGCCACCCGCAACATGGGAGAGGAGGGCATGCGCCGGTCGCTCGCGGAACTGGGCTTCATCGTTGTTCAACTCGATGCGATGGGCTCGTCGCCGCAGCGGTCAAAGGCATTCGAAGACTTCTTCTATGGCCACGTGAGAGACAACGGGCTTCCGGACCAAGTCGCCGCGATCCGCCAGCTCGCCGCCAAATACCCGTGGATGGATACGACACGCGTCGGCATCGTCGGGCATTCGGGGGGAGGATACGCTGCCGGCGCCGCCATGCTGCATTTTCCTGACTTCTATAAGGTCGGCGTCAGCGGGTCGGGCAATCACGACTTCCGCGTTTACGGCTGGTACTGGGGCGAGAAGTACCAGGGCTTGTACCAGAAGATGGGCACCACGGACAATTATGA
>JALZAE010000466.1 GCA_030948535.1 Gemmatimonadota bacterium
ACTGGAGCGTGGGCCGCTATGGCGGCAAGCGCGATTGGAGTCGTAGCTATCGCCGAGCTTGGCCGATGGCGTGCCGGGGGCCGGCGATTTTTCCCCGCCACAGCCTCGCTCTACGCACCGCTCTGGCTGGCTGAGCGCGCGGTGTGTAGTTGGCTCGCGCTGGGCGCGCACGTCACGCTCGGCGGCGTGCCATATCGCGGTTCGGTGTTGCGGCATGCGGCTACGCCGATGCGGGTGCTGCGGGCGCGGTACGCGTCGCTGCGTCCGGTGCCGGCGCAGCCCGATGAACCTCGACGTCAATCGGTTTGAAGCTGCCGTTGTTTGAGAGCTCGGCCGAGCACGCCGTAACACCGACGATTAGATCCATCTCGGCACGAAGCAACAAGTGGTCGCCCGCGCGAGACCGCGGTGGCAAAATGCTCAGCTCACCCGATGGCAGCACATCGACGTTCATGAAGACGTTGAGCGTCGTCGGTATTGCATCGGGCGAAATCCCGAAGGGCGCGAGCGCGGTCGCCAGATTCTCGAAGCAGCTCGGGTGATGACCGGTGGTCTTGTAAAGAATCGTGAACGTCTCGGGACTGCACGGCGTCAGTAGGAAATCGTGGCGCCCGACCGTGTCTTCGATAATCGTCCACATCGCCCGGCTGCGATTGGAGTAGAGCGTGTGGCCGGCGGTCACGTAGATCGTGTTCGCGTAGTCGATCGTCCTGCCGGATGACAGCCACTCGGCCGCGTCGTCGAGCGCGAAGGACGTCAGGTCCGATACCTGCTCGCCCTGCGGATCGATGATCTTGAGCAGCTCGCCGCGACGCAGGGTGAAGCCGGTGCCCGTCTGCGGCGCGAGGTGTGCGCGCCGAACGAGCGTCTCCGCATCGCTCACGCCGACTTGGGGTGGAACGGGCAGCGCCACTCCGGCTCCGCCGGGCGTCCCGAATACTGGCGCGCTTCCGACTGCTCACCAAAGTCGGCGAGGTTTGGGTTGAGGCTCCCCTGCAGCGCGATCTCGCGCTCACGAATCGATGCCCGGAGGCGCTCGAAGTGTCCGGCATCGCGCAAACGCTCGAACTGCGCGTGCGGATTGAACACCAGCGTGGGCCAGCGAAAACGACGCGCTACGCGTGAGCTCGCCGGATGAAGCCCAACGACGAAGTACGCGCAGCCCGCGAAGCTGAAGGCAAAGTGTGGATTGTCCGGGTCCGAGTTTGCGGCCGGATCCCATCCCACCTCGGGATCGTCGTGCTCATGCAGTTCCTGCAGCTGCAGCCACAGCCGGCGCTCGAATTCGTCTTCGCTCGCCGGCGAGCTATCCGGGAAAATCGCGACGTATGCCCGCAAATTCGCCCGCTCGTCGGGCAGATCGCGGGAGAAGGCGGCAAGCTCTTGCGCGAGAGCCCGGGATCCGCGCGCCGAGCCCAGTGCGCCGAACACGCCGATGCCGTAACCTCCGGACCGCACAACACCCTTCCCCGCGAGACATGGGAAACCGGCGTCATTCACGAAGGCGCGGAATGCATCGTCCACCTGCGCGGTCGGCATCACTTTCGTGTCGCTCATACGAACACGTTCCTCACCCAGTTCGGGCTGAGGTGCACCTGAATCCAACTAGGGTCGTAGAGCAGCTCGAGCCGTGTCGCGTTAGCGCGAATGCCGAGGTCGGCAAGCTGGCGTGCTAGCCTAGCACACGTGCTGTAGGGCAGAATCAAGCCGCTCATGCCGCCGTCTTTTGCGGAAACCGTGCCGTGACGGAGTATTTGTTTGTTCGTTTCCGTACGCTCGCGCCATAGCGAAAGCCAACCGTTACGCGGCCGTTCTCCAAGCGCAGCACCGGGCAGGTTGAGGTGCTCCTGCCAGAGACACGTGCGGAGATCCAGGATCGCACTCGTCATTTCACCGTCGAGCACGATGTTGACGTCGAAGTTCCGAACGTCGCGAAAAATTCGCCGGCCGAGCGCGCCGCGGAAATCGTCGCCATATGAGTGCAGCGACACGCCATCGAGATTGGCCGTGCCCACCGTTGCCCACTGGTCATCGATCGTCACGACTTTACTGTGAACGAAAATCTGGTTGAGCAGGGTGACGCCGGGCCGTCGCGCGCAGGGCGCCGCCGTCCACACCGTGAACACGCCGACCCGCGGATGACTCAGCAGATCGTGCTCGCGCAGGCGATCGTTCTGCCAGTCGCGATACGCGGTGATGTCGGCGTTCTGATTGGTCAGCACGATGATTTCGAGCTGACGCTCGCGCTCTAGCGCGTTTGCCAGTGCTGCCACGATTGGTCGGGCGCTGAGATACTGGTGCTCGATGTAGATGAGCGAGCGCGCTCGGCCAATGCCGTCGAGCAACGCGTCGAGGATCTGCGTCGCGCCATGGGGCGACCGCTTGAGCACACCAGCCGGCGCGGTGCGAACGACCCGAAGTGAATCACTCGCCGATGGGGGCACGGGAGTGTGATCGCTCCATAGCTCTTCATAGATGGTCTCGAGATCGCGTACCGCCTTGCCTTCCACCCGTACCGAGACATCGTGTAGGGGTCGTCCGGCAAGCTCCCGTCTCGGCCGCCGCGCATCGATCGGACGGTGCTGCTGCTCGTCCCAATATCCATTTGCGAATGGCGAGCCGATCAGAAATGCTTTGGTTCCATCCACGATTACCATCTTCGCGTGCAGGAGATGCGGAAAATGGCTGATCCCGCGCACGCGAATGTGTCCGCGCTTGGGCGCAGCCCCATCGAAGTAGCGGCTCAGCGCCTTCGTGGTGTCCATCAGCAGCGTCGCGTTGAGCAGGATGCGAATGTCGACGGGCGTCGACTCGGCGCGCGATGCCAGCGCGCTCGCCAGCGTCACGTCGCCATACTGTTTCGTGTACGCAACACAGTCCGCGTCGAACGCCAGCTGCGCGATCCAGATCGACTTGCGCGCCGAGTGGATCGCACCGAGCACACGCTCGTACGCGATGGCGTTGTCGATCAGCCATTCTACATGGTCCGGCTGCTGCGGCCGGTCATCGTATCGACGCGTCGCGGAGGCTGCGTTCGCCTGCCGCGCATCGAGCGGTGCGGTCGTGCTCAGTGTGCTACGCCTCGAGCACTGATGCGTTTCCGTACGCGTTTCGCCATGGGCGGCCGGGGCTCGGCGCGCAGCGCGCTCAGCGGCTCATAGTCCAGCTCCAGCTCGCCAAGCACGCATTTCAGCAGCAGCGCGCCGCGCGCAAGTTGACCTCGGCTGATCAGCTCGCGCGGAAAGAGCAGCCGCTCGCGCAGGGCCGGCTCGAGCATTCGCGTGTATTTGTCCGTCGCGACCGATCCGAGAAAGACGATGTCGCACGCATCGCCCATCGCCTCACCGAGCTCGAGAACGGCCCGCGTGAGCTCGGCGCGGCCGGCGTCGTTTCCCATTTCTGCCTTGGCGAAACGCGCGAGATCCGCCGCTGTGATCAGCGTATCGGGCGTCATCAACCCATCGGTCAGCGTCAGGATGTACACGCCCTCGTTGTGAGCCGGTGGACGCGCGAAGGCCCGCGCGTACGCGAGCTTGCCGTTGAAGTAGAGTCCGCTCAGATGCCGGAACACCGCCCCGATCGGCATCCCTTCGCCGCGCAGGCGCTTCGCCACGGGCGTGCGCGGTGGCTCTTCGAGGAGCACCCGCCCCTTTTTGCCGTGCGCCGTTGCGGGCGAAAGTAGGAATATCCTACCGCGGCCCTGTGGAGATGATCCCGAAACCATGTGTGGGGCGGAGGCAAGAACAGTGCTATCTCTCGCCGTGGTCGTGCGGGTCGGTTAGTTTCGCGCGATCATCCCCTTCGCATTGACGCCGGTCGTCCTATTTCTGATCCGCCTCAGGAGATTTCGATGATCCTATCGCGCATTCGTCTCGCCGTTCCTACCGCGCTCTGCGCCATAGCGTTCATTTCCGCGTGCGTTACCACGCCCGCTCCCCCGATGGATGAACATTCGGGCCACGTGATGACCGCCTCTCCCGGGTCGGTCGCGTCGGTCGTGGCGGTTCAGCAGAATCCCGGCCTTCCCGCTGGTGCGGCCGATGCGCAGGCCCGCCTCGCCGCCTCACCACGCCATGGAGAGTGGGTGCTGATCAAGGTCGGCAGCGACAGCGTGCGCGCGTTTGTGGTCTACCCACAGGTGAACAAGAAGGCACCGGTGATCATCGTCGTGCACGAGATCTACGGACTCTCGTCGTGGGTACGCGGTGTTGCCGACCAGTTGGCCGCCGAAGGGTTCATCGCCATCGCGCCTGACCTGCTGACGGGCAAGCTTCCGCCAAACCTGTCGGACAGTGCGCTGAAAGTGCAGGGGCCGCCGATGATCCGCACGTTCGACGCCGAGGATGTGCAGAGGAAGCTCGACGCCATCGCGCAGTATGGGATGGCGCTCCCTGCGGCGATGAAGAAGTACGGCATCGTCGGCTACTGCTGGGGCGGCGGCGTCTCCTTCGCGCACGCAGCGCACGCCGGCGCCTCCTCGACCTTTGGCGCGTCGGTGGTCTACTACGGTGTCGCGCCGAAGCCGGAGAGCATCGCCAACATCCATGCTCCGGTGCTCGGTCTCTACGGCGACAACGACATGCGAGTCAACTCTACGATCCCCATCGCCGACTCCGTGCTCAAGCCGCTCGGCCGCACCTACGAGCACACGATCTTCCCGGGCGCGGGCCATGGGTTCCTTCGCGCGCAGACTCAGGACAATGGCGAGATCATGCAGGCAAACCTCGACGCGACCAAGCAGGCGTGGCCGCGGACGGTTGCGTGGTTCAAGAAGAATCTTGGTGCGTAGGAGGGCGGGCCCCGATTGCTTTGCCCGGTGGGATCGTCCACGTTTGAATCATGACGTTCGCTGAACTGACAACACCACGCGTCGCGTTCCTCGGCGCAATTTTGCTCGGGCTCATCCTCGGCGTGCGCGCGATGATCACTGGACTCGCGCACACCCGGGAACAGCTTCGGACATCGGTCGTGAACCTCCCGACCATTGGCGGCTGCCTCGCGCTGTTCGGATTCGTCGGCTATTTGCTCGACCGATACAGCACGCTGGGCATGATGACAGTGGTGATCATCTCCGCCATCGCTGCGCTTGTGGCGGCCGCTGGTGTCGCTGCG
The DNA here is from genome assembly GCA_030948535.1 of Gemmatimonadota bacterium. Lineage (GTDB taxonomy): Bacteria > Gemmatimonadota > Gemmatimonadetes > Gemmatimonadales > Gemmatimonadaceae > JALZAE01. The sequence goes on from JALZAE010000466.1 coordinate 5,113, forward strand.
ATCATCAATGGCTGGGCGCTGCCGAGCGCGGCTCGTGATGTAGAGGACGCCCGATACGTGCTACAAGGCCACGTCGGCCGGGTGTCACGGGCCATCGGCACTGATCACGATGGGGAGATTAGCTACTCGCACGATACGGATTCCTTCACGACTCCCGCTCGTGCCATCGACGGACGTGCGATCGATCTCGGCACCGAGATCGTCATCGAGCGGATCGAAGATGGCGTCGCATTCGTGGAGCTCTGGAGCGTAATCGAAAAGCAGTTGGAGATCGAATAGCAGCCGTCGCAGGTCCGCTCCTTGCCGCGAAGCAGGTGGTCATGTCCTACGCACTCGCCTTCGGCATCGTGTTCATCGGCTTCTTCATCCTGCGCATCATCGCGGCGACGGTGGTGTTCTACTTCGTGCTGCCCGTCGGTGATCGCTGTCCGTGCTGCGACACCCCGACGATCCACGTGCAGTCGAAGGGATGGAACACCCTCATGCCGTGGTTTCGCACGAGCTGGTGCTATCGGTGCGGATGGGATGGCTTGCTGCGCCCCGGTCCGGTGACGCCCGTGGCCGAGCAGGGCCACGAGTTCAACCAGGCCGAGGCGGCGCGAGCGAAGAAGAAGCTTCCGACACGTCCGAAGGGCCCATCGCGAACAGCCTGAGCCATTCGGCTGGCCAGTTTCCCGTGAGTTCGAAGAAGTCGTCGTAGTAGATGAGTCCTACGCTTTCGAGCTCCGCGATGAGATCCGTCGTCGCGCCTTCGCCGAACAGCGGCCCGATAACAACCACGCCCGATTCGACACGGAACTCATCCGGCGTGAGGTTGTAGCGCGCGTCGAAGCTCGCGCGCTGAAGACCAGCTTTCTCCCACGCCTCGCGTCGCACAAGCAGCGTCGGCGCATCGGGCTGAATCTCGAGTGGCATGAGTGCATAGTGGGCAGCTTGTCACAGCTTGTCCACCCGGTGTGTAGTTCGCACCAGCGGAAAGATTTCATGATGCCCCAGCCCCCAGCCCCAACCACCAGCCCCCGTCAATTACCTTTTCCAGAATGTCCCCCGAGCTCCACCTCGATGTCCTCGTCGTTGGCGCCGGTCATGCCGGCACCGAGGCCGCGGTCGCGGCTGCCCGGCTCGGCGCTCGCGTCGCGATCGTGACCAGCGCGCTCGAGACCATCGGGCAGATGTCATGCAATCCCGCCATTGGTGGTATCGCCAAGGGCACCGTCGCCCGTGAAGTCGATGCGCTCGGCGGCATCATGGGCCGCGCCACGGATCTGGCCTCACTCCAGTTCCGCATGCTCAACCGCAGCAAGGGACCTGCGGTGTGGGCTCCCCGAGCGCAGTGCGATCGCGGCCTTTACCGCCGCGCCGTTCGCTCGCTGCTCGAAGAGCACGCGTCGCTGCACACCATCCAAGGGACTGTCGCGCGTCTCTTGATCGACACGGAGGCCAAACGTGTCTTCGGCGTCGAGACCCTCGAGGGACGGCGATTCGAGGCGAAGGCGGTCGTCATTACCACTGGTACCTTCCTGCGCGGCCGCATGCACATCGGCGCCGATACGCAGATGGCCGGCGGCCGGGCGGGCGACGCCTCCGCGACACATCTCGCCGAGCAGCTCGAGCGCGTTGGGCTCGAGGTGGCGCGCTTCAAGACCGGCACCCCGCCGCGCATCGATGGCCGCTCCGTCGACTACGCAAAGTGCGTGCGGCAGGACAGTGAGATCGAGCAGTTCGACTACTCGTGGTCGCACTTCTGGGCTACGCCACGACTCGTGGCCGATGGCGTTACACGCCATCCACCCCAGCTGCCCTGCTGGATTACCTATGCCGGCGCCGAGGTGCGGCGGATCATCCAGGAGAACATCGGCAAGAGCGCGATGTACGGCGGCGCCATTTCGTCTCGCGGGCCACGTTATTGCCCGTCGGTCGAGGACAAGATCGTCAGGTTCCCGAACGTCGAGCGTCACCAGATTTTTCTCGAGCCCGAGGGGCACGACACCACAGAGCTCTACGTAAACGGCCTGTCGACATCGCTACCAGCCGGGGTGCAGCTGGAGTTTCTCCGCGCGGTCCCCGGCCTCGAGCATGTGCGCATGACGCGCGCAGGCTACGCCATCGAGTACGACTATTACCCGCCCACGCAGCTCGATGCGACGCTCCAGGTGAAGGCACTCGGCGGACTGTACTTCGCGGGGCAGATCAACGGCACGACCGGCTATGAGGAAGCAGCAGGACAGGGCACCATCGCGGGAATCAACGCTGGTCTCGCTGCGCTCGATCGCTCCCCCGTCGTACTCGGCCGCGAGACGGCATACATCGGCGTGCTGGTCGACGACCTCGTCACGCGCGGTGTCGACGAGCCATATCGGCTTTTCACGTCGCGCTCGGAGTTCCGCCTGACCGTTCGCCAGGACAACGCGCTGCGCCGTCTGGCCCCTCTCGCGCTTCAATTGGGGATGCTCGACGAGCGCGAGCAAGCGGTCGTGCGCCATCGATTCGCCGAAGAGGACGAGGCGCGCGCTTTGGCCGACCGTACAAGTGTGCGCCCGGAGCAGGTCGACCACCTGCTGACCGCCGCCGAGGGGGGACAGCCGCTCGCGCACGGGATGAAGGTCGTGGAGATCGCGAAGCGCCAGCACATCGGGCTCGCCGATCTCTTCGCCGCCGCCGGCGTCGGCGCGGATCTCAGCCGCGAATCCGTGATCACCGCCGAATTGGAGATCAAGTACGCTGGCTACTTCGAGCGCGAGCGCGTCGCCGCCGACAAGCTCCGCCGGCTCGGTGACTTCACACTGGCGACTGATCTTCCGTATGCGGAGATGCGCTCTCTCTCTTTTGAGGCTCGCCAGAAACTGTCATCGCTCCGGCCGCTGACCCTGGCACAGGCTTCGCGCATCCCTGGTGTTAGCCCGAACGATTTGCAGAACTTGGTGCTCGAGGTCGAGAAGCAAAAGCGCACTAATTAGTCGCGATATAGTACTAATTACAAAGAATTTGTGCTTCGCTACTGGGCGAAATTAGTATCGAAGTGCCCTTAAGTGTCGGCGATGCGCCGTCACTCACATCTGGCATCGGACGTCTGCCATCTGCCCTTGAGGCCTCTATGCGATCTATCGCTACTGCCTGTCTACTACTGTTCTTCGCTCCGCTGCTCCTCGCGCAGGAAGCGACCTCATCCGCGTGGCGCGGCCCGCAGATCATCACTAGCGCACAAGGCGAGAGTCGCATTACCCCCGACCGCGCGACCATCTCCATTGGCGTCGAGACCCGCGCGACGACCGCGGCCCAGGCAAGCGCCGACAACGCGAAGCGTCAGCGTGCGGTCCTCGACACCATTCGGGCTCTCGGCGTCCCAGCCGAGCTGATCTCGACGTCGGGCTATGGCGTGCGGCCGGAAATCGTCTACCCACAGACCGGAGGCGGAACGCCGCACGTGACCGGCTACGTGGTCTCCAACACCGTGCGCGTCGAGCTCCGGCGGATCGAGCTGACCGGGTCGGTCATCGATGCCGCTATCACCAAGGGTGCGAACACCATCAACTCGCTGGAATACTTTGCCTCCAACGCCGACTCCGCTCGGCATTTGGCCATGGCGTCGGCCGTGATACGCGCCCGTGCCGACGCAGAGGCGATAGCTCGCGCGGCTGGTGGGCGGATCGGCGGCCTTCTCGAGATCAGTATCGGTGGCGGATTTTCACCACAGGTTCAAGCGACGGCGATGCAAATGCGCGGTTCCGCCCAAGTACCGACGCCTATCGCTGTCGGTGAACAGACGGTAACTGTCTTTATAGTGTCGCGTTGGTTGTTCGAAAGTATGACGCCGCATTAAGATTTAGCCAGAAAGCAGATTTTGGAACCTTGCCTGGCGAGTGGATTCAATGTTCCACGTGGAACACCTTTCTAGCGGCCTGACGAAGAGTCGGGTATATTTCGCCCCTCGCCCTCCCTCCCCCGCATCAAGACGGTAGCACGTGGGACGCGTCATCGCGATCGCCAATCAAAAAGGCGGCGTCGGTAAGACCACGACTGCCGTCAATCTCGCTGCCAGCCTTGCCGTCGCTGAGCAGCGCACTCTACTAATCGATGGCGATCCGCAGGGTAACGCAACTAGCGGTATCGGCGTCGCGAAAGAGAATCTCGACAAGACGGTCTACGACGCGCTGATCGGCGACACCGATCTCGACAGCGTCATTGTACGCTCCGTCCAGTTCGCCCATCTCGACGTCGCTCCCGCGACCCCTGACCTCGCCGGCGCTGAGATCGAGCTCGTCGACCATTCCCGGCGAGAGCGAGCGATGCTCGAGGCAATCAATACAGTTCGCGACCGCTACGACTACATCCTGATCGATTGCCCGCCGTCGCTCGGCCTGATCACCGTCAACATGCTAGTGGCAGCGGACGCGATCCTGATCCCGTTACAGTGTGAGTACTATGCGCTCGAGGGGCTTTCCCAGCTGCTCGGCACCGTTCACCTGATTCAGCGAAGCCTGAACGAGAAGCTGGCGATCGATGGCGTGCTGCTCACCATGTACGACGCACGTCTCAACCTGTCGCGCCAGGTAGCCGCGGACGCGCGCGAATATTTTGGCCCGAAGGTTTTTCAGAGCGTTGTCCCGAGAAACGTGCGCCTTGCCGAGGCTCCCAGCTTCGGAAAACCCATCATTCTGTACGACATTGCGTCCGTCGGTGCCCAAGCGTACATGAGCGTCGCGCGCGAGCTCCTGGCGCGCCACAAAATCGAGGGTGACGGCGTTGCTGCCCCCCTCGTCAACAGCTAGGGACTGGCACAGATTCACCGTCCACGCCGCACCCGCGCTTTGCTCTCTCCGTCTCCCTCGTCCCCTCCGCCATGTCCACTGAAAAACCCCGACGACTCGGGAGAGGCCTCGAGGCGCTGTTGAATCAGCGCAGTCCAGCGACAGAGCAGGCGGCGACTGTAGCCACGGCCGAGCGAAGCGCCCTGCGCCGTGTGCCCCTCTCGCAGATCAAGCCGAATCCGTATCAGCCGCGAAAGCACTTCGCGCCTGACGAGCTCGCTGACCTCGAGTCGAGCCTACGCGTCTCCGGCTTGCTCCAGCCCATTACCGTCCGGACAGCGCCAACCGGCGGCGGCTACGAGCTCATCGCCGGCGAGCGCCGACTACGGGCCGCTGCAAGTCTGGGCTGGGACGAGATTCCCGCCGTCGTCAAAGAAATCGACGACCGCACTCTCCTCACCCTGGCACTCGTGGAGAACCTCCAGCGCGCCGACCTGAACCCGTTGGAGCAAGCCGAGGGCTATCAGCGACTCATCGATGAGTTCTCGCTGACCCAACAGCAGGTCGCCGACGTCGTTGCCAAGGACCGGTCCACTGTTGCTAACATGTTGCGTTTGCTGAACTTACCTCAGGTCGTTCGCAGAATGCTTCAAGAGGGAAAGCTCAGCCTCGGACATGCGCGCGCCATTCTCGCCGTCGGCAACGAGCAGCGCATGATCGAGCTGGCGAAAGAAGCCGTGGCCAAGGGGCTGACGGTCCGAGACATCGAAGAAAGAGCTCGGCAAGCCTCGAAGCGGACCAAGACACGGGCGGAGCCGGCAGCCGAGCGTGGCAACCCCGAGGCGCGACGTATCGCTGAGCTGCTGCGTCGTCATCTACAGACCGACGTGAAGATCTCGCTCTCTGCTCCCGAACGGGGGACGATTGAGATCGCATTCTACTCGGCAGAGGATCTCGAGCGGTTGTTGGAGACGATGGTCGGTGAGAAGAGGGAGCGGATGTGATCAAGGGAATCAAGGATCGCGCACAGGGCTACGGCAGAATGTTCACGCCGAGGTATGGCCCGATGATCGTGCACTTCCAACGCGAGCGTGGCCTGGCGAGTCGCACGTTTGTGCTCACGCATCGGCAACTGAAGATTCTGCGCGCGAGCGCGCTGGCGTTTGCACTGGTGTTCGTCATGGGTGCCGCGAGCTGGGTGTATCTAGCGACCCAGGCGTCGCGCGTGCCATTTCTGACGCGGCGCGTGACCAACCTCCAGCGTGATGTGCGTCGGCTCGACACCCTGCAGACAAAGTTGACCGAGCTCGAGGCGCGCTATTTCCAGGTCCAGCGAATGCTGGGCCTCTCCCATCCTAATACAGCTCCTGTTTCACGTGACACGGCGCACGGAACTCCAGCGCCGGCCGAGCAACGCTGATTATCTAGGCTGCACCCTGCACGAACTCGCATCACCCAAGCACGGGATTGGTCATGGCCATCTTCGGACGCGAAGGAAATGGAACGCAGGAAATAAGCAGGACGTCCGGCCAGACAGGACGAGAGCCATCGCTCTCGATCATCGCGGCGGGAATGACCGTCACAGGTGACATCGACACGGATGGTGTCGTGAAGGTCGAGGGGCGGGTCGAGGGGGGGATCCGTGCCGCGCGTCAGGTATTGATCGGGCGACAAGGCGAGGTCCGCGGTGACATCAATACGCGCGAGGCTGTGATTGGCGGAACGGTGCACGGGACGATCAACGCGAGCGAGCGACTAGAGGTACAGGCGACGTCACTCATCGTCGGCGACATCAACACACGGGCAATTGCCGTCGTTGAGGGTGGAAAGATCAACGGGACCGTCCATATCACCGACGTCTCCGAACAGGAGCTCGGACTGAACGGACTCAGCGCGCGTCAGTCACCTTTGCCGGAGCCAACGTAGTCGCTGTGTCCTTCCAGCCGACGACGTCGGTTATCCACAGCCATTTAACATCAATAGCTGCTTGCGTTTATGCGATCCATCTACAGACCGTGGCTGGAGTTGTCGACATTTCTCCACATTTTGGGGCTGGGGACCTTGGCGGGTTGCTCGGGCCAAGACAAAGGCGGCGCCGCCATGTCGGGTTCGATCAGCGCGCCAGCTTTTCGGGTGGCGCTGTTAACTTCCGGGCCAATATCGGACCAGTCGTGGAACGGCGGCGCATACGCCGGCTTACTCCGCATTCGTGACAGTTTAGCAGCACAAACGAGCCATGTACAGGTCAATTCTCCGGCTGACTTTGAGGAGAACTTTCGCCAGTACGGGTCGCAGCACTACAATCTCGTCTTTGGTCATGGGTTCGAGTTCCAAGACGCCGCCGATAGGGTTGGACCGTCGTTCCCAAAAACGGTCTACATCACCACCTCGGGGAATCGAATGGGGCCAAATGTCGCCCCAATGGTCTTCGCCTTTGAGGAGCCATCTTATCTCGCGGGCATACTTGCTGGCAAGCTCACCAAGACCAACATCGTCGGCATCATTGGCGGAACCGAGATACCACCGGTGAAGAGCAGCTTCGCCGCCTTCGAGGCGGGAGTGCGCTCGATCAATCCTCACGCGCAATTTCTCGTCGCTTACCTTGGTAACTGGGACGATGCGAGTGCCGGCAAGGAACAAGCCCTGGCGCAGATTGGCCGCGGCGCGGACTTCATCTTTCAGAACGCCGACGCCGCCGGGCTCGGGGTCTTTCAAGCGGCGCGCGAGACGAAGAAAGCATACGTCTTTGGATCCAACTCCAATCAGAATGGCGTCGCGCCCGACGTGGTCGTGGCAAGCGTCGTTATCGATCTCCCGCACGCTTTCCTCACCGTGGCGCGCGAGGTCAAGGAGCAGCGCTTCGTACCACGCATCATCTACCTCGGATCGAAGGATGATGTCGTGCGGCTCGAGCTGAACAACTCGTTAGGCATCATCGCGCCACGGCTGCGAGCGATGCTCGACTCGGCGCAGCGCTCCATTTTGGCGGGTACATTGAAGCCGCCCCGTACTGAGTTCGTCGACACCACCACCAAGACTTCGGTCAAGCCCGCGCCCCGATAATGCCACGCCTCGACGAGGTTGCGCGTTACCTCGACGGTTTCCTACGAACAAGTGAGATCCCGGACTACGCGAATGCGCTCAACGGTGTTCAGGCCGAGCGTGACGGGGAGATCACGCGGATCGCCGCGGCGGTCGACGCACGCGAGCAGACGATTGTCGATGCCATTGCCTCTGGTGCGAATCTGCTGCTGGTACATCACGGACTCTGCTGGGGCGGCATTCAGCCGCTGATCGGCGCGAGCCGCCGGCGCACGCGCGCGTTGCTCGATGCCGATCTCGCCGTATACTCCTCCCACCTGCCGCTCGATGCGCACGCCGAGGTGGGCAACAACGTGTTGCTCGCCGCGGAGCTTGGCCTCGCGCCGACGGGGGGATTCGGCCGATTCAAAGGGTTCGAGATCGGTGTCGCGGGCGAATGCAATGTGCCAACACGAGAGCTCCTCGCCCGTGCCGACGCCTTTGCCCGGCAATGGGGCGGCCTTGCGCGACATTCGACCATCAGCGACGGACGAGCCACACGGCGATTTGGAATCATCACCGGTGGGGGAGCATCCACTGAATCGATTCGCGAGGCCGGCGAGCGCGGCATCGACACCCTCATCACCGGCGAGGGGGCGCATCACACCGCCATCGACGCTGATGAGCTTGGCGTGTGCGTGATCTACGCCGGCCACTATGCGACCGAGACCCTGGGCGTACGCGCACTCGCTGCCAAGGTCAGCGCCGAGTTCGGCATCCCGTGGAGCTTCATCCATGCCCCGACCGGATTGTGAGCGATCGATGAGCGTCGCCTGAGTACACCCGCGCTCACACTGGAAGGCATCACGAAGCGATTCGGCCAGGTCGTCGCGCTCGACGAGGCGACGCTGCACGTCGCGCCTGCCAGCGTACACGCGCTACTTGGCGAGAACGGCGCGGGGAAGACGACGCTCATGCGCATCGCGTTCGGCATGCTTCGCCCGCAGTCAGGGGTCATCACCATCACCGGCAGCGTGCGCGATCTTGCGTCACCGGCCGATGCCATCGCGCACGGCATTGCGATGGTGCATCAGCATTTCACTATCGTCCCGTCGATGACCGTGGCGGACCACGTGGCCCTCGGAGGTCATGGTCGGTACGACGCGCGCACGGCGCGAGAGCGGGTGCTCGCCGTGGGACGTGATACGGGCCTCGTGCTCGATCCCGATGCGCGCGCCGAGTCGCTGCCCGTCGGCGCGCTGCAGCGCCTGGAGATCATAAAGGCATTCGCCACCGGCGCTCGCGTGCTCATCCTCGACGAGCCCACCGCGGTGCTGGCGCCAAGTGAGACGGACGACCTGTTGCGAACGCTTCGCCGCTTTGCCGACGGCGGCGGCTCGGTGATCATCATCACCCACAAGTTGCGCGAAGCACTGACGGGTGCGGACTCAGTCACTGTCCTGCGACGCGGCCGCACTGTGCTCGAAGGGGCGATCGCATCGACGACCGAGCGTGATCTCGCCGAAGCGATGCTCGGCCAAGCACCCAGCGTCGCTCCTCGTTCGGTGAAGAGTCAAGCGCGGGCAGGTGCGTCTATCGTCATCGACGCGCAAAATGTTCACATTCGCGACGCTCATGGGGTCGAGCGCGTCCGTGGCGCGACGCTCGCCCTACATGCGGGCGAGATCGTAGGACTTGCCGCGGTCGAGGGC
>JALZAE010000472.1 GCA_030948535.1 Gemmatimonadota bacterium
ACTCCGAGCGCCGCGCCCCCGAGTGCCAGCACCACGTTCTCCGTCACGAGCTGACGCGCGATGCGACCGGCTCCAGCGCCGAGCGCCGCGCGCACCGCGAGCTCGCGGGTGCGTAGCGCCGTGCGCGCCAGCAAGAGATTCGTCACGTTCGCGCACGCGATGAGCAGCACGAACGCTACCGCGCCCATGAGCACCAGCAATGCGCGGCGCACCGGCTCCGCCGCCTGATCCCTCAGCGAAATCGACGTGAGTCCCAAACCTGTATTGGAGTTCGGATAGCGCGTCGCGAGCCGGGTCGCGATCGCCGCGAGCTCCTGCTTCGCACTCGCTTCACTCACTCCCGCGCGGAGCCGTCCGACCGCCGCGAGGTTGAGCGTGCCGCGGCTGCCGAGCGTGCTCGGGTCGAAGGCCAGTGGCGTCCAGAGTTCTGTGCGCGCGGGAAATTGGAATCCCGACGGCAGCTCCGCGCCGCGCGGAAAAGCGAAGCCCTTCGGCATCACGCCTATCACCGTCACGCGCTTGCCGCTCAACGTGATGGCACGTCCGAGAATCGAAGGATCGCCGCCGTAGCGGCGTTGCCACAGCGCGTAGCCGAGCACCGCGACCGGTGGCGCGCCCGTCACGGTTTCATCAGCGGTGAAGGTGCGGCCCAGCATCGCGTGCACCCCGAGTGCCTCGAACATGGCCGGCGTCGCGGCCACGGATGCCATCTGCTCCGGCTCGGTGCCGTCGCCCAAGGTGCTCGGCCAGCTGCGAAAAGCGCCTAACGAGTAGAGCGCTCTCGACTCGTCGCGCACGTCGATGTAGTTCGGCGCGGACAGGGGGAGTTGGCCCGGCTGCTGGACCGCGGTCATCCACACCATCTCCAATCGGTCGGCGTCGGCGTACGGCAGAGGGCGGAGCAGCACCCCGTGCACGATCGTGAACACCGCCGCCGTGATGCCGATGCCGAGCCCGAGGGTGAGCATCGCGGCGGTGGTGAAGCCGGGATTCTTGCGCAGCGTGCGAAAGGCGAAGGAGAGGTCCATGGCGAGTCCGCGCCGCCAGTCGCGCCGGGCGCGCTCCTGCAGGCTTTGGCCGCGCTCGTCGCGGCACTCGGATTCGACCGCCGACACGTCGCCGAACGACGCGATCGCGGCCCGCCGCGCCTCCTCCGTCGACATCCCTTTGTCGATGTATTCGCGCGTGCGCATCTCGAGGTGAAACGCGATCTCGTCGGACACGTCCCGCTGGGCATCGGGGCGAACGTCGCTGGGGCGAAAGCTGCGAGCCATGAGAGACTCCGGGGAATCAGCGAGAGAAGGAGGCGAGGGAGGTCATCCGTTCACCGCGGCCAACGCGCGATTCACCGCGCGCGAATGGCGCTGCCACCGGTTCGCTTCCGCGCGGAGCTGGGCGCGACCGGCGGCGGTGAGCGCATAGAACTTCGCATCGCGGCCGGTGTCGGTCCGCCGCCATGCCTCGGAGAGCAGCTCACGCCGCTCGAGCCGATAGAGGGCGGGATAGAGCACCCCCTCGTGCACGGTAAGCACGTCGTCGGTCGTCTCGCGAATCCATCGCCCGATCGCATACCCGTGCCGCGGTCCCCAGCTGACCGCCTTGAGCACCAGCAACTCGAGCGTCCCCGTGAACAGATCCGATCCCGCCATGGCCCACCCCGCGCGCGAACGGAAATCGCGATACCCATGCGACATGAGTATGTGAGGCGGTAATACTTCTGTCAACTAGGGGTTGGCCCGAAATAGGAAACGGCGCCCGAGTGGCGGGCGCCGTCCCAGCGAAAAAGCAGTATGAAGTGCTCAGTTACCCTACCAGTTACCCTACACCCCACACCCCACACCCTACTCCACGGTCACGCTCTTCGCCAAATTCCTCGGCTGATCCACATCCGCGCCGCGCGCGACCGCGATGTAGTACGCGAGCAGCTGCAGCGGCACCGACGCCAGCACCGGCGTAAACATGTCGATCGTCTCCGGGATGCGGAACTCGTAGTCCAGCTTGCCCTCGAGCGAGTGCTCGTCCCGGCTCGTCAGACAAATGACGCGGCCGCTGCGCGCTTTTACCTCTTGAATATTCGACACGACTTTGTCGAACACCGAGTCGTGTGGCGCGATGAAACACACGGGCATATTCTCGTCGATCAGCGCGATCGGTCCGTGCTTCATCTCCGCCGCCGGATACCCCTCGGCGTGGATGTAGCTGATCTCCTTCAGCTTGAGCGCGCCCTCGAGCGCCGCCGGGAAATTGTAGCCGCGGCCGAGGTAGAGGAAATTCTTCATGCTGACGAATTCCTTCGCGATTGCTTCGATCTCGGGCGCCCGGTCGAGGATGCTCTGGATCTGCTCGGGCAGTGCCTGCATCGCCGCCACGATCCGCCGCCCGTCGAGGATCGACAGCGTCTTGAGTCTTGCGATCTTGAGCGTCAGCAGCGCCAGCGCCATGACCTGGCTCGTGAACGCCTTCGTGGACGCAACACCAATCTCCGGGCCCGCATGGATGTAGATGCCGCCGTCATCCTCGCGCGCGATCGTCGATCCCACCACGTTCACGATGCCAAGCGCCCGCGCGCCCCGCCGCTGCGCTTCGCGCATCGCCGCCAGCGTATCCGCCGTCTCACCGGACTGAGAGATCACGATGCACAGCGTCCGCTCGGTGATGATCGGATTGCGGTAGCGGAACTCGCTCGCGTACTCCACTTCCACCGGAATGCGCGCCAGCTCTTCCAACATCAGCTCGCCGATCAGCGCCGAGTGCCAGCTCGTGCCGCACGCCGTGATCACGATATTGTCGAACTGCATCAGCTGCTGGTCGGTGAGGTTGAGACCGCCGAGCTTCGCCGTCCCCTCCTCGAGCAAAAGGTGGCCGCGCATCGTGTTCTCGATCGTCTGCGGCTGCTCGAAGATCTCCTTCAGCATGAAGTGCGGAAAACCGCCACGCTCGATCATGCCGAGATCCCAATCGATGCGGCTCACTGACTTGGTGAGCGTCGCGGCGTTGAGATCGATGATCTTGTATCCGGTGCGCGTCAGGACCGCGAGATCGCCATCGTCGAGGTAGATCACCTGTCGCGTGTGAGCGAGAATCGCCGACACGTCGCTCGCCACGAAGTACTCTCCGTCGCCGAGTCCGACGAGCAGCGGACTCCCCTTCCGCGCCGCCACGATCTTGTCCTTATCGTGCTCGCACACCACCGCGATGCCATAGGTTCCTTCGATCTCGCGTAAAGCGGCGATCACCGCATCCTCGAGATTCTCCTGAAAGAATTCCTCGATCAGATGCGCGATCACTTCGGTGTCGGTCTCGGAGCGAAATTCGTGGCCACGCTCCTGGAGCGCTTTGCGGAGTGCCGCCGCGTTCTCGATGATCCCGTTGTGCACCACGGCGATGCCGTTGTCGCAGTCCATCTGCGGATGTGCGTTGCACCAATTCGGCGCGCCGTGCGTGGCCCAGCGCGTGTGCGCGATGCCGAGCGTGCCATGAATCGGATCGACGTTCAGCACGCTCTCGAGCTCGCTGATCTTGCCCGCGGCTTTCCGCGTCTCGACGCCGGCGCCATTCAACACGGCGATGCCCGCCGAGTCGTAGCCACGGTATTCCAGGCGGCGAAGTCCCTCCACGAGCAGCGGTGAAGACTCACGCGGTCCTATGTATCCGACGATGCCACACATGTTCGATGTCCGGTTGAGTGCAGGCTACTGCAGTTTGTCCAACGGTTCACGACAATCCTTCACCAACGTGCGCGCTTCATCGTTGCTCGGCGCTTCGGCGATCACCCGCACGATCGGCTCGGTTCCCGACGGCCGTACATGCACCCAACGATCCTTCCACGATAGCCGCAACCCGTCCTGCGTGTCGACCTCCGCGTCGGCGAACCGTGCGCGAAGCGCCGCATACACCTGTTCCAGCGGCGCGTCGGGTCTCGGCAGCTTGTCCTTCACGATCACATAGCTCGGATACTTCTTCAGCGTGGCCGAGAGCGGCACGTCGTCTTCGGCCAACATTTGGAGCAGGAGCACAGCGGCGAGCGGCGCGTCGCGCCCCAGGTGCAGTTCCGGCAGAATCACGCCGCCATTGCCTTCGCCACCGATCGGCGCCTGCTCGGCACGCATGCGCGTCGCCACATTAACTTCGCCGACGGGAGCTCTAATCACCAGAGAGCCGGCCTCGGTCGCCACATCATCGAGAATCCGGCTCGTCGATAGGTTCGCGACTACAGCCCCGTGCCGATGTCTAAGCACGAGTCGCGCCGCCAACGCCAACGTCCAGTCCTCACCGATCGCGACTCCCGCATCGGATACCAACGCCAAGCGATCGACGTCGGGATCCGTCGCGAATCCGATGGCTGAGCCGGTTCGCGTCACCAACTGTTCCAGCTCCCCCAGATGGTCCGCCGTGGGCTCGGGCTCGCGCGGGAATACGCCCGTCGTCTCCAGATAGATGGCCGCCACGTCGCAGCCAAGCCGCTCGAGTAGCTCCGGCATGATCACGCCCCCGGCGCCCCGCACACAGTCCAGCGCCACGCGAAATCGGCGCGCGCGAATGCGATCGATGTCGATAAACGGAAGGGACAGAACGCGATCGATGTGGTGTGCGATCGCGCCCGTGTCTTCGCGCACCGCGCCGAGCGCGTCCCACGGCGCGCGCGGATAGTCGCTCTCGACGATCGCGCGCATCGCCGTGCCTTCCGCGCCGTCGAGAAACAGCCCGCTCGCGCCAATGAACTTGAGCGCGTTCCACTCGATCGGATTGTGGCTCGCCGTGATCGCCAGACCACCCGCGGCGTGATGGTGCTCGACCGCCAGCTGAATGGTCGGCGTCGGCGCAATGCCGACATCGATGACATCGCAGCCGACGGACTGCAGCGCCGCCAGCGTTGCGCGATGAAACATCGGACCGGACACACGTGAGTCGCGGCCGACCACGATAGTCCGGTTCCCATCGCGCGACGCCCAACTTCCGAATCCGGCGGCGAATTTTCCAATGATTTCAGGTGTGAGTCCGCCAGCCACGCGGCCTCGCACGCCCGACACGCTGATCATCAAGCCTTCGTACACAGACTCCTCTTTCGTTTGCTGGGGGAAAGCTACCCGCGGGCGACTGCCAGGCAAGCGTCAAGACGTTACGGCACGAAGGGATGGAGCGTTAACTGGGTAGTAGAAGCTCGGCACTCGGCATTGGGCACTCGGCATTCGGCAAACGCGAAGCGCCGAGTGCCGACTGCCCAATGCCGGGTGCCTTTTTTTCCGTCCGAGGTTCTCAGTGTCATTGCGTTCGTGGGCAGCACGATTGCCCTTTCGTTGGAAGCTGTCGCTGATCAGCGTCGCGGGTGTTTTCACCACGCTCGTCATCATCGTGGCGCTCGTCTACTCCCGCGGGCGAGCCCAGCTCATCACGCTCCACGGGCGGCGGCTCGAAGCCATCGCGACGACCGTCAGCGTCGCGCTCCCGGCCGACTCCCTCGATGCCGTCGCCTCCGAGATCGGCAGCGCCGATCGACACGCCGCCAGCTTCACGAGAAGCATCCTCGCCAAGATCGCGAGCGCCAACTTCGGGGATTCCGCTCTCACGAGCGGCATCGCGATCGTTCACCGCGCGCCGGACGGCTGGCGCACCCTGGCTTCGTCCCGCGGACAGACCGGTCATGCGCAGGACGAGCCGAGCTGGGTTCCGCCCCCTGGCCTGATAGAAGGCGCCAACGGAATGATCGCCCCAGAGGCAATCTCCGCCGGTTCTGGAAAAACCCGTACGCTCGTCGCCGCCGCACCCGTGCTGCGACGCAACGGCACGACCGCCGCGCTCGTCATCGTGACACTCGGCGCGAAGTCTTTCCTCGACGAATTGAACGCGCCACTCGCCGGACTCGTGCTCATCGCGGCGGCCATCATGCTGGCATCGCTCGTCATCACGCTGTGGAGCACGCAGCGCCTCACCGCGGGAATCGAGGCCGTCGCCGCCCACGCCGATACGATCTCGCGCGGCAAGCTCCGCCACGAGCTCGCCTACTCCTCTTCCGACGAGATCGGCACGCTCGCCACTGCCTTTCGCACCATGACCGCCGGTCTACGTGATCTGCTGCGCGACGTGGAGAGCGGCGCGAGTGAAGTCGCCGCCACGGCCGAGGAGCTCGCCGCCGGCGCGGAGGAGATGAGCTCGGCCACGCTCGAGGTCTCGAGTGCCGCGCAGTCGATCGCCAAGTCCGCGGCGCAGCAGACGGCGAGCATTCACAACGTCGTCGACATCTCCACGTCCGTCGCGCGCCGGGCGATCGAAGTCGCCGAGCACGCGCAGCTCGCGCGAAACGCGTCGGACGCCATGTGGAGCTCTGCCGAGCTGGCGACCCGCTCCGCGGTCGAGGCGCTCGAGAGCATGGCCGCCATCAGCGCCGTCACCGACGAGGCTGTGCCGGCCGTCGCCGAGCTCGGTGAGAAGTCCCAGCGCATCGGCGCGATCACGGACACGATCGCGGGCATCGCGCGGCAGACGAACCTCCTCGCGCTCAACGCGTCGATCGAGGCGGCACGAGCAGGTGAGCACGGCCGCGGATTCGCCGTCGTCGCCGAAGAGGTGCGCAAGTTGGCGAACGAGAGCGCGAAGGCGCTCGACACGATTCGTCGTCTCGCCGTGGAGATTCGCACCGCGTCGGAGCGCACCGCCGCGCGCATCACCGGCGTGACGACGACCGTCGCCGCGGGCGAAACGGTGATTCGCGGCTCGACGACCGCGCTCACGCAGATCGCCGCGCAGATCGAAGGGAGTCGCGCGGCGGTGGCGCGCATCGTCGCATCGGCCGCAGCGCAGCAGCGCGAAGCGGAATCGCTCGCGCAGGAGATCGAGGCCGTGGCCGAAGTGGCCGAGCAGAATGCCTCGACATCGGAGCAGGTCAGTGCGATCGTCGAGGAGCAGACGGCCTCGATGATGCATGTCACCGAGTCGAGCCAGGATCTCGCCCGCATCGCCACGCGCCTCAACGGCGCCATGTCCCGCTTCGAGCTCTGACCGACCCACTCGCGCTGCTTCCATTCCGCCTGGCCGCCGGCGGCGGTACCGTGGCCGCCGCCGATGGTGAGCCGGTCGAGGCCCAGCAGCTGATTGCCGCTGGCCTCACCCTCCTCGCCCGCTGCCCAGCCCTGGTTCGTCGCCTCAGTGGCAAGCGCGCGGCACTGCTGCTTCCAACCTCGCCGGCGTTTCTCACCGCGCTCGCCGCCGCCGAGGGACGCGGCGCGGTGCTGATCAATCCGCTCGCCTCGCCCGCCGAAGTCGCCTACCAGATCGCCGACGCCGATGTCGGCGTGGTCTTCACGATCGCGCCGTTGTCCCTGAAGCTCCCTGAGCAAATCATGCGCGTGCTGCTCGACGAGGCGCCGCGTACGGCGCGCGTCGTCGATGGCACGCACAGTATCCAGGTGGATCTCGGCAGCCACGCGGGTTTGGTGATCGAGGGGGACAGCGAGAGCGACGGCCGGGACGAGGAGTGCGCAGTCGTGTACACCTCCGCGATGGCCGGCCGCGCGCTCGGCGCGATTCTCACCCATCGCGGCCTCATCGCGAATGCGCGCGCGACCATCGAGGCGGCCGGCATCACCAGCGCCGATCATTCGCTCGCGCTCCTTCCCTTCGCCCATCTGTTCGGCCTTTCCGTCACATTGAGCGCGCCGCTTTTTGCCGGCGCCCGAGTGACGACCATGGAGCGCTTCAACGCGAGCCGCGCCATTGAGCTCATTCGCGATCAGGGCGTAACGCTCTTTACCGCTGTGCCCTCCGTTTTCGCGGCGCTGCTTGCGGTGCTCGATCGTACCGGCACCGCGCTCGATGCGCCGGCGCTGCGCGTGTGCATTTGCGGTGGTGCCCCGCTCGCCGCCGAGCTCCAGGATCGATGGGCAGACGCCACTGGCGTCGAGCTACGCCAAGGCTACGGACTCACCGAGGCATCGCCGGTCGCGCTCTGTAATCGCGCCGACACGCCGAACCGGCACGGCATGCTCGGCATTCCTCTACCCGGCGTGCGCGTCAGCATCCGCGACGCCGACACGTTCGCCACGCTGGACCACGGCGAGCCGGGCGAGATCTGCGTCGCCGGAGACGGCGTCTTCGCCGGCTACGTGAGCGGCGGCGAGCACGGACTCGCCGTGCAGGACGGATGGCTCCGCACCGGTGATCTCGGCTCGGCCGATGCGGACGGCTGCGTTCGCTTTCGCGGACTGCTCAAGTCGATGTTCACGCGCAACGGTTTCAACATCTATCCGCGCGAGATCGGGCGCGTCATCGGCGAGATGCCGGGCGTGCGCCGGGTGGAGGTGCGCGCGATCCCGGATGCCATGCGCGAGAACGACATCGCCGTCGACGTACTCGGCGATGTCGCGATCGAGGATGTGAAATCGTGGTGCGAGGCCATGCTATCGGTCTACAAGCAGCCCAGCGAGATCAGGGTGCGGTCGTCGTGAAGACGTGATCTTCGAGCGACGGATCGGGCGCCTCGCGCTGGATTTCCCCCTGCTCCACCAGCGATACGAACGTGTGCACGACATCGGGATCGAACTGAGAGCCCGAGAACCGCCGCAGCTCCGCGACCGCGTCCGCTGTCGACAATCCGCGGCGGTAGGGTCGTACGCTGACCATCGCATCGAAAGCATCGGCGACGGACGCGATGCGCGCCTCGTGTGGGATCTCCGCGCCGGCAAGATGGTCCGGCACGCCGGCGCCATCCATGCGCTCGTGGTGCGACCGCACGACGTTCAGCGCAACGGGCGCGTCGCCGAGTAGGGGGCGGAGAATTTTCCAGCCCAACAACGGGTGCGTCATGATGTGCTGATACTCTTCCGAGGTCAGCCGTCCTTCTTTGTTCAACACGGCCTCGCGCACGCCGATCTTGCCGATGTCGTGGAGATGTCCGCCGAGCTCGATCTGTCCGATGGTGTCGGCATCGAGCCCCATCGCCGTCGCCGTCGCCGTCGCGTATCGGCTGACGCGCACCGAGTGGCCGCGCGTGTAGGGGTCCTTGAGCTCCAGCGCCTCGGCCAACGCTTCCACGCCGGCGATGAACAACGACTCGAGCCGCTCCGCCTGCTTCCGTACGCGACGCTCGAGATCTTCGTGATAGCCGCGGTTCTCGAGAATGAGACGGCGCTTCTCGAGCGCCTGGGCGACGCGCGCGCGAACTTCCTCGAGCACGAAGGGTTTGGTGAGATAGTCCATCGCGCCGAGGCCGAGGCACTGCACCGCGACATCGACTTCCGTCACGCCGGTGATCATGACGACGGCGACATCGGGATAGGCCGCGCGAATGTGGCGCAGCAGCTCCGAGCCCATCATGCCGGGCATCATCATGTCGGACAGCACGAGCGCGACGCTCTCGCGCGAGAGGATGTCGAGGGCCACGGCACCGGAGTCCGCCTCCAGACATCGAAAGCCGTCGCCCTGCATCAGCCGCACGAGCGCATGACGCAGCCGGGGCTCGTCATCGACGACCAGGCAACTCAGCCCAGCCGCGTTCGGCACGATGACGCCCGTCACGCGCTCACCTCGTCTCGCTCGCCCGTCTCACCACGGTTATCTTGCGCATTCATTCCCCACAGGCCGATTGAATGACCCGGATTTTCGACGACGATCTCGACGCGCGCTTCGCGACGCGAGCCATTCACGCCGGCCAGCGTCCGGAACCGCTCGCCGGCGCGATCATGACGCCGCTCTACCTCACGTCCACGTACGTGCAGGACGGCCTCGGTCGCAACAAGGGATACGAGTACGCACGCGGCAAGAATCCAACGCGCGAGGCCCTCGAGCGTAACGTAGCCGCTCTGGAGAATGCGACCCACGGTTTCGCTTTCGCCAGCGGCACCGCGTGTGTGGACACGCTCATGAAAATGTTCAAAGCCGGTGACCACGTGCTCTGCGGCGAGAACGTGTACGGTGGGACATTCCGGCTCTTCGATCGCGTACTGCGCCAATTTGGATTCTCGTTCACCTACGTCGATTCCCGCGATCCACAGCGGATTGCGGATGCTTGCACACCACGAACGGTGGCCGTTCTGGTAGAGACGCCGACGAATCCGCTCATGCGGATCACCGACATCGCCGCCGCTGCCGAGATCGCGCACGATGCGGGCGCAATGCTCATTGTCGACAACACCTTCGCCACGCCCGTGCACACGCGCCCCATCGAGCTGGGTGCGGATGTAGTCTTTCATTCGACGACCAAGTATCTCAACGGGCACAGCGACATGATCGGCGGCATTGCGGTCACACGCGATGACGCGATCGCCGAGAAGCTGCACTTTCTGCAGAACGCGGGCGGCGCCGTTCCCGGGCCGATGGATTGCTGGCTCGCGCTACGCGGAACGAAGACCCTCTACGTCCGCATGAAGCAGCACGACCTGAACGGCCAGCGCGTCGCCGAGCTGCTCGCCGAGCGCGTTGGCGACGACCAGGTGGTGTATCCGGGCCTCCCATCGTTTCCTCAACGCGCGCTCGCTTGCCAGCAGATGAGTGGCTTCGGCGGAATGATCACGGTCGAGATGGGCACCAAAGCGCGCGCGGCCAAGTTCCTCGAGGCGACGCGAATCTTTTCACTCGCCGAGTCGTTAGGGGGAGTCGAAAGTTTGATCAGCCACCCCGCGTCGATGACCCACGCTTCCGTCCCCGATGAGATCAAGGCCAGCCTCGGCATCACCGAGGGGATGGTCCGCCTGTCGTGCGGTATCGAGGACGTGGACGACCTGCTCGCGGACGTAGAGCACGCACTTCCGTAGGGGGCGTCGGGCGTCGGGCATTGGGCGTCGGAACTACATCCGCAG
>JALZAE010000484.1 GCA_030948535.1 Gemmatimonadota bacterium
GACGCCCGACGCCCGATGCCTGACAGTCCCTCGAACATCGTTCGCCATACCGTCGGCGAAGGACTGGCCAAGCTCCCAGGGCGAAAGGGCGAGCGGTTCGTCGAGCTGTTCAAGCACGGTACGCTCGCCGTCGAGCTCTACGCGCCACGAGGGACCGACCCGCAGCAGCCGCACACACGCGACGAGGCGTATGTCGTCGTGAGCGGGAGCGGAACCTTCTACATCGATGGCGAGCGTCACGAGTTCGGCCCGGGTGATTTCCTGTTCGCGGCCGCGGGCGCCGAGCATCGCTTCGAGAACTTCAGCGACGATCTCGCGGTGTGGGTGCTGTTCTACGGACCCGTTGGCGGCGAGTGCTGACGCGCGGTTGCCGCTACTTGCGTACGCCGCAAGTCGCCAGCAGCCGGCGGGGTGCCGGCGCATTGGGGAAGAGATGCTGCGCCGCGCCCGCATGCGTCTTGACGTCGGCGCAACTTCGCTTCGCGCTGTACGCTTCGGCCAACCGCATGTGGATGCGATAGCTCCCTGGATCGGCATGCGACGCGCGCTCGATCGTGGCGATCTTGTCGCCCGCGCTGAACTGCTGCATGGCATAGAGCTGCATCGCGCTTCGCGCGCATAGCAGAAGTCCGGCGAGAAGTGCCGTGACGACGAGCCGCGGGCGCGCGGCGTCCGACAATGCAACCACGCGCGCGGCGTCAGGCGCCGGCGGCGAGAGCGCGCCGAGCGCTGCCCACACGATCAACGTCGGCAGCGCCAGCAACAGCACCGCGTCGAACGCACCGACGATCATCGTCGCCGTGAGCGTCGCCAAGAGCGCAAGCGAGCGCAGAAATTCCGTCGCATCGCGCGAGCGCCACATGCCGCGCACGGCACCGAGCGCGATGGCGATCACCGCGAGGAGCAGCAGCGCCACGGCGGGCATGCCGCGCTCGCCGAGCGCCGCCATCCAGTCGCTGCTTGGCCACGGGTTCGCTGTCATCCCGGTGTCGCGGTCGAGCGACGGATCGGTGCGAGGCGCGTAGCGAGGGTATTGCACGGGCCAGTTACCCGGTCCTACGCCGAGGATCGGATGTGCGTGGGCCATGAGGAGCGTGTTCTTGTACTGGACCACGCGACCCTTTCCGCTCCCCTCTTTGTAGTTCACCACGCCGCGCACCGAATCGAGATAGGGCGACGTGCTGTTCCAGTCGAGCGTGTTCGGCACGAGCCAGGCAGCGAGCGCGCCGATGATGGCGGCGACGATGAGCAGGGTGAAGCGGCGCGCGCGAGGGGCGTCGCGCCAACGGGCGCGTCCGAGAAATCCGAAGATGGCAATCACGAGGACGCTCGCCGCGAGCGCGAGCCACGCGCCGCGCGAGCGCGACATGAAGAGCGCCGCACTGAGCACGAGCGACGCGCCCGCCCCGGCGAGCGCGCCCAATGCACTACGCGCCTCGAGGGTGCAGAGCACGATCAACGGCACGCCGATCGCCGCGAGGTGCGCGACGAAATTACGGTTGCCGAGCGTCCCACCCGGCGCGCGGTTGACGCTCATGTAGACGCTCTCGATGCCGTACGCCTGCGCGAGCGAGGTCAACGCGGCGACGGTGACGGCGCAAGCGACACCGATGAGCACCGCTCGCGCGAGCCCGCCGCGCGCAAGCGACTTCGCGCTCCAGTACACGGCCGCGCCTCCGAGCGAAACACCGAGCGCGCGCGACGCGAGCCACCAGTTGCCGGCGAAGAGCGCCGAGATGATGCTCACTGCGAGAAACGCCGCGAGCGCCAAGTCGGCCACCGAGAGTGTCAGCCGCTTCGCACCGCCGAGACATGCCGCGGCCGCGAGTGTGGCCGTGGCGAGAAGCGCGAGCTCCTTGGGGACAAAGTAGCGGTCGAGGTCGAACGCCTTGTACGGTACCGCCGCCAGCACGCCCGCGATTGCGCCGGCGGCGAGGACGCCGGCAGCGAAGCGAGATGAGGACGGAGAGGAGGAGGAGGAAGATGGCATAAGAGGAAAGCGCGCTGATCCGTCGCAGTCGCGCCGCTACAAGTTGCCATGCGTGTCCGCGCTACGTAATGTCTCCGCCATCGCGGAGGTAGGCATGTCACGCAGGAATGCAGCGCTCATCGCATTGTCGTTGCTCACCGCGCCGGTGATCGGCGCGCAGTCGCCGGTGGACTCGGCACTGCTCGCCTACATCGCGTCGATCAAGGCGATCGACACGCACGCGCATCCCAACAAGGTCGTCGCACCGGGCATGGCGGCGGATACGGAGTTCGACGCACTACCGCTCGATGGATTGCCCCCCTCGGGCGCGCCGTACCGGCTGCGTCCGGAGAATCCCGAGTGGATGGCGGGATGGCGGGCACTCTACGGTTATCGGTACACCGACACGCTCCCGGCGCACATGGCGGAGCTCAAGCAGACCCGCGAGCGCATCGCGCGCGAGCAGGGCGAGCACTTTCCCGATTGGGCACTCGATCAGGCCGGCATCGACGTGATGCTGGCGAATCGCGTGGTGATGGGCACCGGACTCGGCGCGCGATTCCGATGGGTGTCGTTCGTGGATGCGCTGATGCTTCCGCTCGATACGCGTGGCGAGGCGACGCGGACGCCGGATACTCGCGCCTTGTATCCGCTCGAGACCAAGCTGCTGCATCGCTACCTGCGCGATCTCGGTCTCACGACAATTCCGGCTACGCTGGACGCGTACGAGCGGACGGTGCTCACGCCGACGCTGGAGCGGCAGCGTAAAGCGGGGGCGGTCGCGGTGAAGTTCGAGGCGGCGTATTTGCGCGCGCTGGATTTCGCGCTGGCATCGGCGAGTGAGGCCAAGCGTATCTACGCGAAGTACGCGCAGGGCGGAGTTCCGTCACGCGCCGAGTACAAGACGCTCGAGGATCATCTCTTTCATGTGATCGCGAGCGAAGCAGGCCGGCTCGGCATGGCGGTGCACATCCACGCGACTGACGGCGGCGGTGGATTCTACACGGCGCGCGGCAGCGACCCCGCGCTGCTCGAGCCAACGTTCAACGACTCGACGCTCCGCGCGACGAACTTCGTGATCATTCACGGAGGTTGGCCGCTCACGCGTAATACGTCATCGATGCTGCACAAGCCGAATGTCTACGCCGACATCTCGATGATGACCTTCGTCGCGCCGGCGCGTACGCTCGCCGGCGTACTACGCGAGTGGCTCGCGCTCGAGCCGGAAAAGGTGCTCTTCGGCACGGACGCCTTCGGCACGCCCGAACAGGGATGGGAAGAGATCGCGCTGCTGTCGTCGAACACGGCGCGTGCCGCACTCGCGATGGCGCTGACCGACATGATGCGCGATGGCGAGATCACGCGCGATCGAGCGCAGCAGCTCGCGCGGATGGTGATGCGCGAGAATGCCATCGCCGCGAATCATCTGGGACCGATGAGCGGAGTGCGGCCGTGACGGTCGCCAAGCGCGCGCCGAAAGCGGCGCCGCCGCCCTTCGAGCTCGGCCAGGCGCTGCTGCGCTCCCTCGACACGAACGACCGCATCACGCGCTACCTAATCGAGAATCTGAGCGACGAGGCGTGGCGCGCGGAGCCGCCAGGCGGGAAGGGCCGCGAGATCGCGGCGATGGTGTCGCATGTGCACAACGTGCGCGTGATGTGGCTGAAGGCGACGGCGAAGGGGAGCGCGATTCCGGGGCAACTCGACCGGAAGACGGTGACGCGAAAGCAGGCGCTGGATGGACTGACGAAGAGCCACGCCGCGCTACGGCGCGTGCTCGAGTCGTCGCTCGCCGAGGGCGGCCGAGTGAAAGGGTTCAAGCCGGACGTCGCCGGATTCTTCGGCTACCTCGTCTCGCACGACGCGCATCACCGGGGACAGATCAGCATGCTCAGCCGGCAGCTCGGCCATCCGATCTCGCAGAAAGCGATGTTCGGGATGTGGGAATGGGGCTCGCGCTCACTCGAGGTCGAGTGAATTCCGGCCCGATGCGCCGTTCGGTCCGGATCGCTCTAATTGCGGCAATGGCGCTCGGAGTAGCCGCGTGGCCGAACCGTGTGCCGCTGTACGATATGGTGATTCTGCACGGGCGCGTGATGGATCCCGAGTCGGGATTGGATGCGATCCGCGCGGTGGCGATCGAAGGGGGAAGGGTTCGCGCGCTGGGCGGCGCGCCGCGCGGCCGAGATTCGATCGACGCACGCGGACTCGTCGTCGCACGCATTCTGGATGAGAGGGGCGTCGGGCACCCGCGCGTCGCGGGCACCTTCGCTCACGCTCATGGACGCGCTGCGGCGCATGACACTCGCACCGGCGCGCCGTCTCGAGCGCCGGGTCCCGTCGATGCGTGACAAGGGACGGGTACGCGCCGGCGCCGACGCCGATCTCGCGCTGTTCGATCCGGCGCGCATCGCCGACCGCGCGACGTACCGCGAGCCCACCCTCGCACCAATCGGAATTCCATTCGTTCTGGTGAATGGCGTCGCGGTCGTGCGCGACGGCCGGGCGGTGAGCGGGGTGTTTCCGGGTCGCCCCGTGCGGGCGGCGGTCGAGCCATGAATAGCGATGGCGAGTCGCGGCCCACCTTCCGAGACGAATTCTCCAACGTGGCCGCCCAGTACGCGGCATATCGCCCGAAATACCCGGATGCGCTGTTCGAGTTTGTCGCCTCGCTCCCGGCGCGCCGCGAGCTGGCATGGGACTGTGGGACCGGCAGCGGCCAGGCGGCACGCGCGCTCGCGTCCTTCTTCACGCGGGTGATCGCCACCGATGCGAGTGCGGCGCAGCTTGCGCACGCCACGGCTGCGCCGAACATCGAGTACCGCGTCGCCCGAGCCGAGGAGAGCGGACTGATCGCGGACTCGGTGGATCTCGTCACCGTTGCCCAGGCGCTGCACTGGTTCGATCTCAACGCCTTCTTTGCCGAAGTGCTTCGCGTAGTGCGTGCCCGTGGCGCGTTGGTCGTCTGGGGTTACGGCGACGCGCGCCTCGACTCGCCGGACCTCGATCGCATCCTCAAACAGTTCTACTCGGAGCGGGTGGGGCCGTTCTGGCCGCCGAATCGCGCGGTGCTGGACA
Source organism: Gemmatimonadota bacterium (assembly GCA_030948535.1). Classification (GTDB taxonomy): domain Bacteria; phylum Gemmatimonadota; class Gemmatimonadetes; order Gemmatimonadales; family Gemmatimonadaceae; genus JALZAE01. The sequence goes on from JALZAE010000484.1 coordinate 5,048, forward strand.
CGCGATACCGCGCGATCTCGATGCCCTTCACCGAGGTGGCTTCTCCCGATGTCGACATGACGCGCGACATGACGCTCGGCGCGCTCGCCGGCTACGTGCGCACATGGTCGGCGACGCAGCTGTACATCAAAGCGCACGGTCACGACCCGGTCGTGGATCTCGTGACTGTGCTGCGGCCGGCGTGGGGCGCGGACGAAGTGCTGCATCGCATCACATGGCCGCTCTGGATTCGCGCGAGCGTGCGGTGGTAGATCGCCGAGCGATCAGCCAAATTCCATTCGCGGCGTCGCCTGCTCGGAGCCGACGCGTCCCGCGACGATCTCCGCCTTCGCGTAGTTCTCTCCTCTCACTGGCGAGCCGGCGAGACGGCGTAGCATCGCGATTTGGCCCACGTGCGTGAGTGCATCGGCGATCGGCCCCTGAAAGAGCTGCTCGGCAGTGCAGCCGAGTGGAGCCTCGGAAGCGAGATGCGCATCGAAGCGCTCGAGAGCGGCAAAGAAGCGCGAGGTGCCTTCATCCCATGAGAGTGGCTCCGAGTCGTGCCACGTCTGCTTGCCCCTCGCCATCGAAAGTCCCCAGTCGAGCAAGTCGCCGATGTGCGCGAGAATCTGCGCGGGCGTCCGGGTCGCGTCGCCGACGTGAAAGGCCGCGACGCCCGGCGGTGCATCGCGGAGCGCCTTGCCGCCGCGATAGGCGAGCGTGGCCAATGCGTGGCGCAGCATCGCGCGCGGTCCGGAAATCGTGTCGCTCATGGCGCACATCGTATCGTCACCGCTGGCGTCCGTCCACCTCGCCGCGCATCGTCCGATCAGTTGTAATGAATCCGTGAGGCTTCATACCGTTCGCTTGCGGCTCTGGGGGGCAAAAGCGAATCCACAGGTCACGCGGATTCGCAGATTCAACAACGAGACTCTTTCGGCCTGTGCAATTTGCGAATCGTGGTTTCGCTCTTCGCACCTGACACCGGCTCCGTCGCACATGACCCTCTCCCGACGCACCTTTCTCAAGTCGTCCGGTCTCGCCGCCGGCGCGCTCTCACTCGGAGCGATCGATCGTCTCCGCGCGCTCGACCGCCCGGCGGCGGACACTCAGATTCAGCGATCGGCCGGCAAGCCGCTTCGCATCCTGATTCTCGGTGGAACGGGGTTCATCGGTCCGTATCAGGTTCGAAACGCGATCGAGCGCGGGCATCACGTCACGGTTTACAACCGCGGTAAGCACCAAGCCGACTTGCCGGCGGGCGTCGAGCACCTGTCGGGCGATCGCGCGGTGGGCGACTACGCATCGCTCGCCGGCAAGACATGGGATGTCGTCATCGACAACTCGGCCACGAATCCAAAGTGGGTGACCGAGTCGACGGCCGCGCTCAAGGGCGCGACGCCGCTCTACGTCTACGTATCGTCGACGGGTGTGTTCTATCCGTATCGGAAGCCTCCGATCGATGAGAAGACGGTGCCGGTGCTCGTCGATGGACCGAAGGGGGACGAGTCCTGGAGCTACGCCGTCGACAAAGCGCGATCGGAGCGTGCGGCCGAAGCGGCGTTTCCCGGACACACGCTCATCATTCGGCCGACGTACATCGTGGGACCGGGCGACACGTCGGACCGATTTCCGTACTGGCCGCAGCGTCTGGCCCGCGGCGGCGACGTGTTCGTCCCCGGCAGGCGGAGCGATGCGGTGCAGCTCATCGACGTGCGTGATCTGACCGAGTGGATGATTCGAATGGTCGAGGCCGGCGAGAGCGGCATCTACAACGCCGCCGGTCCCGGCTCCGTACTGCGGTGGGACGAGTGCATCTACGGCATGCACGCAGCGATCTCGAGCGACGTCACCTGGCATTGGGTGGAGGACTACGCCTTTCTCACCAAGTACCAGCTCGACGAGATCGTGCCGTGGGTGATGTTGAGTGATAACAACGTGGGCAGCGCGTCGATCTCCTCCGCGAAGGCGATCGCCAAGGGACTCACCTATCGACCGTTGGCAGTGACCACCGCCGATACCTTGGCGTGGTGGAACTCTGGGGCGATAACGGCGACACGCAAAGCAAATCCGAGATTCGTACTGACAAGTGAGAAGGAAAAAGTGCTACTAAACGCGTGGAACAAACAGTCGTAGATGTCGGACGTCAGATGTCAGATGACTACACTGAGTACTCGCTCAACTATTCACCTGCTGTTTCTGACATCTGCCATCTGACATCTTCAACTGGAGAGATCCCGTGACAACGAATCGCCGAGAGTTTCTGAAGACTTCCGCCCTCGTCACCGGGGCTCTCAGTGCCGGCGTCGGGCCCGCATCACTCGGAGCTCAACCTCAAACGCGCGATGAGACCTCTTCGGCGACCAGTGCTCCGAAGCCGCTCCGGATTCTGATCCTCGGCGGTACCGGATTCATCGGACCGCACGAGGTGCGCTACGCGATGCAGCGCGGACACAAAGTGACGCTGTTCAATCGCGGCAAGACAAATCCGGGACTCTTTCCTGACGTCGAGAAGTTCGAGGGCGATCGCGCGGTCGGGAACTATGCCTCGCTCAAGGGACACGAGTGGGATGTCGCAATCGACAATCCAACCACAATTCCGCGCTGGGTGCGACAGGCCGGCGAGGCGCTCAAAGGACACGCGAAGCAGTACGTCTTCATTTCAACGATCTCCGTGTACGCGAAGAGCGACCAGCCAGGCGCCGACGAGAGCGCGGCGCTCGAGACGACCACTGAGCCGGAGAGCGAAGAGGCCCGAAAGTACTACGGCGCACTCAAGGCACTCTCCGAGAAAGAAGCCGAGAAGGCGTTTCCCGGCCACACGACGGTGATCCGGCCGGGACTGATCGTCGGTCCTGGAGATCTCACCGACCGCTTTACCTACTGGCCGGCGCGCATCGACAAGGGTGGGGAAGTGCTCGCGCCAGGCGACCCGACCGATGCCGTCCAGATCATCGACGCGCGTGATCTAGCCGAGTGGACGATTCGCGTCTGCGAAGAAAACACGTACGGCATCTACAACGCGACCGGCCCCAGGTCGCCCCTCACGATCTCCGAGATGCTCGGCGGCATCCGTGCGGTTACGACATCGGACGCATTTCTCACGTGGGTCGACGCGCCGTTTCTCGAGGAGCAGAAGGTTCGGCCGTGGAGCGACATGCCGGTGTGGATACCGGGACGCGGCGGAGAATTCGTCGGCTTCGCGCGGCGCAACATCAACAAAGCGCTCGTGAAGGGCCTCACCTTCCGTCCGCTCGCCGTGACAGCGAAGGACACGCTCGACTTCTACAACTCCGAGCCGGAGGACCGAAAGGTGAAGCTTCGCGCCGGTCTCGCGCCGGAGCGCGAGAAGGAAGTGCTAGCGCTATGGCACGCCAAGAAAAAAGCATGAGCGCGTGTGACTGACGCCCGGCGACACGGCACCGATGCGCTGATCGCCCGCCTGGTCGATGTGCGGCCCGAAGAGGTGCGCGCGATGCTCGTCGCGTGCGCGTACTTCTTCTTCCTGATGTCGAGCTACTTCATCCTGCGTCCCATCCGCGACTCGTTGGCGGTGGCGGCCGGCGTGTCGAAACTGCCGTTCCTGTTTCTTGGCACGCTGACGGCGATGTTGATCTGCAATCCGATCTTCTCCGCGCTCGTCGTGCGCTTTCCGGTGAAGCGGTTCATCGTCATTACCTATCAATTCTTCGCCCTCAATCTGCTGGCATTCTACTTTGCCACACGCGCGGGCGGGAACGAGACGTGGCTCGGCCTCGCGTTCTTCTGGTGGACGAGCGTGTTCAACCTGTTCGTGCCGTCGCTGTTCTGGTGCTTCATGGCCGACACGTTCCGGAGCGAGCAGGCCAAGCGGCTCTTCGGCTTCATCGGCGTCGGCGGCACGCTCGGCTCGATCGCCGGGGCGTGGATCACGGGACGGCTCGCGTCGCGCATCGGCGCGGTGAACCTGCTTCTGGTGTCCGTGACGTTGCTCGAGATCGCCGTGCTGATCGTGGTCTTCTTTCCCGCGAAGCAGGTGCGCGTGGCGATCGGGGATGCCGAGCCCGAGGAGATCGACCGAGGGAAGATCGGCGGCGGGATTCTGGCCGGGATCACCCACGTCGCGCGCTCGCCGTACCTGCTCGGCATCTCGGCGTTCCTCATTCTGTACACGCTCGGCTCGACGGTACTGTACTTCCAGCAGACGGAGATCATCGGGCACTTCTACAAGAGCAAGGAAGCGCGCATCGAGATTCTTGCCAACATGGAAGCCGCCGCGCAGACGCTGACGGCGCTGACGCAGATTTTTCTGACAGGCCGCATCATTCGATGGATCGGACTTGGCGCCACGCTGGCAATCATGCCGGCGCTGAGCATGATCGGATTCGCCGCACTCAGCGCCAGCGCACTCGGCGTCACGCCGTTGCTCGCGACGTTCGTCGTGTTCTCCGTGCTGCGGCGCGGGACAAACTTCGCGCTGACGAATCCGTCGATGGAAGCGCTGTTCACCGTCGTCAGCCGCGAAGACAAGTACAAGGCGAAGAGCTTCATCGAGACGTTCGTGTACAGAGCGGGCGACCAGTTGGGGGCGTGGGGGTATGCGGGGCTCGCTGCGCTCGGTTTCGGGCTGGCAGGCATAGCTGGGGCGGCGGTTCCGTTGTCGGCGCTCTTCTTGGGAGTCGGCGTGTGGCTGGGGAGACGTCAGTCCGAGCTGGCTAGCAAAGCTGAGCCCCGACCGATTGCCCGAGCTGATGACGCCACGCTGATACCGGCGAGGCCGTGAGCGATGTCCAAAAAGCAGATATCAGATATCAGATGTCAGATGTCGGTGACAGCATTGAGTACTCCACGACCAACGGAGTACCTGCAGTGTCTGACATCTGACATCTGACATCTGCCCTTTCGACATCGCTCGTGAAACTCCGCTCTCGCTTACCGCTCGTGTTGTTGACCGCCGCGTTGGTCCTCGCCGGCGTACTGATGTACAAGGCGTACTCCGCCGCCCGGTCCCAGCGCGCCACCGCCGAGCGCACGCTCAAGGACTACGCCGCCTTCGCCACCTGGGCATACGCCGAGCATGCGCGACGGCAGATATTGACGGCATTGATCAGCACGTTCGTCCGGCATGTGTCACGCGTCGATCCGAATCTGCCGCCGGACAAGCAACCAAAGCCCGGCGAGCTGGCGGAATCGGCGCGGGAGATCGACGCGTGGTGTCATTGTCTGCACGACGTGCATTTCTTTTTCCGCTACGACTGGCGCGACAACTCGCTCGCCTTCGATGGCGTGCCGCCATCCGACGTCGTGCGCAGATGGGTGCGTGACACCGTCGTCGCGCAGGGCCGCGCGTTGGAGACGCCGCGCGGCGTGCTGCCGCTGGCGTGGGGCTCGTCGGGCACGGAGCCGCTGCACCGGCTCGGCGTCATTCTCACCAACGATTCGTACATGCTCGTCGTCGATCGTGTCGATGGATCGCCGAGGCTGCTCGGCTACGTCTTGTCGCGCGACCTGTTCGGCAAGCCCGTGGTGACGTACGGGTTCGAGAGCGATGCAGCTCCGTTCGTGTCGCCACTGCTCGGCCGCATCCTCAACCGCGAGACGCTGCTGCCACCGTCGCTCATCCCCAAGCTGCCGATCGACTCGGTGCTCGCGGTCACGGTGACGGATCCGGTGGGCGACGTGGTGTACCGGTCGTCGGCGCGCATTCCGGCGGCGTACGCGGCCGACGAGCAGCTCGACAGCCGCTTCGGACGGTTGACCTTGCGTGTCGCGCTCAGTCCGGCGATCGCCGACCAGCTGCTCGTCGGCGGATTGCCGCGCTCGCAGCTACCGATGCTGCTGGGTCTGTTCGCGCTGACGGCCGGTCTCGTCGTCGTCGCAGCGCTGCAGATCCGGCGGCAGCAGGAGCTGGCGCGCATGCGCACGGAATTCGTGTCCGGCGTATCGCACGAGCTGCGCACGCCATTGGCGCAGATTCGGCTGTTCGCCGAGTTGCTGCATCGCGACATGCTGCACAATCCCGAGGAGCGCAGGCGGTCGGCGCGAGTGATCGATCAGGAAGCGCGCCGGCTCACCTATCTGGTGGAGAACATCCTGAGCTTCGCAAAGTCGGAGCACGGAGCGATGCACCTCAGCCGCGAGCCGCTCGACATGGCGCGCGAGGTGCGCGAAGTGGTGGACACCTTTGCGCCGATCACGCAGGCGCGCGGCGCCACGGTCGCGAGCGACATCCCCGCCGGACTCATCGCCCATGCGGACCGCTCCGCGCTTCGGCAGATGCTGCTCAATCTCTTGGACAACGCGCTCAAGTACGGTCCGCCCGGCCAGACGGTCACCGTGCGCGCCGGACCGATGCCCGGCGGCGGCGTGCGACTAATGGTCGACGATCAAGGACCCGGCGTCGAGGCGCAATCGCGCGAGCGCATCTGGGAGCCCTACTATCGTCTCGATCGCGACGCGCGGTCCGAGGTCGGTGGCAGCGGCATCGGCCTCGCCGTCGTGAGCGAATTGACGGAGCGGCACGGCGGACATGCGCGGGTCGAAGATGCTCCGAACGGCGGCGCGCGTTTCATCATCGAGTTGCCGGACCACTCTTCTACTGATGAGCAGGAATCGAAAGTCGAGAATCGTCAGTCGTCGGAGCGCGCGATGGCCGAGCGATTGACTGACATCTGACATCTGACGTCCAAGAGAAATGCCAAAAATACTGCTCGTTGAGGACAACCCCGATTTGGCGTTCGGCATCGCCAAGAGTCTCGAGGTTGAGGGATTCGAGGTCGTGACCGCGGCGGACGGACCGTCGGGGGTGGAGCAGGCACGAAAGCTCAGGCCCGATCTCATCATCCTCGATCTGATGCTGCCGGGGTTTGACGGCTATCAGGTGCTCACCACGGTGCGGTCCGAGGACGACAGCGTGCCGGTGATGATCCTCACCGCCCGCGGCGATGAGCCCAACAAGCTCCACGGCTTCCGCCTCGGCGCCGACGACTATGTGACGAAGCCGTTCGGCGTGTCGGAGCTCATCGCGCGCGTGCGGGCATTGCTGCGCCGCGCGCATCCTGAGACGCGCGGCCCAACATCGGTGCGCACGGTCGAGCACTTCGGCAACGTCACGGTGAACATGGCCACGCGCGTCGTGATGCGCGAAGACACACAGGTGCCGCTGACGCCGAAAGCGTTCGACCTGCTCGTCGCGCTGATCAAGCGCGATGGCGCGGTGGCGACGCGGCACGATCTCCTGCGGGATGTATGGGAGCACCGCGCCGAAGTCACCACGCGCACGGTAGACATTCACATCGCCGAGCTGCGTCGCAAGCTGGAAGAGGACGCCGCGGAGCCGCGATACATCCTTACCGTTTGGAAGGTGGGATATCGGCTGGATAGGTCGGCATAGGATAGGGGGCTGTGGGTTGAGGGTTGGGGCGCCGAATCACACCTCTCTTAACCGCGTCCTGACGCCCGAACCCCCTTCCCCTAACCCCCAGCCCCCAATTCGCCAGTGTCCAATCCCTGGCGGGCGTCCATATTCAAGCCAACACATCATCTTTGCTGGTGCAGATGCCCCGTCCGCGCTCTCTCGCGACCGCGACAGTGGCCGCGAGTTTGTTCTGTGTCTCCGCGAAGCCCGTTTCGGCGCAGCAGGAGTTCACGAAACAAGTCTTGCTCATCCCCGACTTCGAGGGGCCGAACCGCGGTCTGGCCAGGAAGGCCGCCGATGTGGTGCGGTCGCAGACGGAGCGCGGGTCGAATAAGCGCGAGGTCGAGATCGTCGATCATGGGGATGTCGAGCAGACGCTCGAGAAGTCCGGCTTCAATACCGATTCGATGATCAATCCGAGCGTTCGCAGGACGTTGATCCAGCGCTTTCGCGCCGACGAATATCTGACCGGGCTAGTGGATCGCACGAAGGAAGGACAGGTCCGCATCGTCGCGCGCCTCGTGCTCACGCGCGACGAGCACATGACCCAGCCGCTCCCCACCGCGGTTGCGGGAAATGTCGACGCCGCCGCGTCGCAGCTCGCGACGTCGCTCCGTGC
>JALZAE010000495.1 GCA_030948535.1 Gemmatimonadota bacterium
GCGTAGGAGTGTCCGCGCGTTCCTTCCGGGTAGACGGCGACGTTGACGCCGCCGCGAATTTCCTCGGCCGCGGCGCGATAGCCCTCGAACGCGGCTTTGCGATTGTTTCTGTCGATGTAGATGGCTGCGACGGCGCCAGCGGCCTTTCCAAAGATGGGCAGCCTCGACAGTTCTTTCTTGGCGACGAACCGGAAGCGCGGCAAAATCGACGCAAGCGCGAAGACGTCGAACCAGCTGACGTGATTCGAGACGTATACGTGCGTCGAAGGAGAATCGAGAATCGCCGAGCTGTGCAATCGCACGCGGCTACCTGCCGCGCCAAGAACCAGCCGCGTCCAGCGCCGCGGGAGTCCCTCGAGAAAACCATTCGGCTTGGGTGTGATTCCGACGAGAGCAGCGCAGATAATCAGCAGCCCGAAAAAGAAGGTGAGCGCGAGCATTGCTGCAAAAGCCAGGACAGTCCGCATCTCAGGGAAAGTGGCTGAACCCCGGCTGGCGTGCAACGCGTTTTCCACCGGCCGTCGCCTCGACGATCGGCTCGCCGCGCTCGACGCGACCAATGGTCGTGAGCGCAACGCCGAAGCGCGATAGAAACTCCGTCTCGTCCAGTCCGGCCGGCGCCGCGACGAGTAGCTCGTACTCGTCGCCGCTCACCGCCGCCTCATTGCGCGTGACGCCATCCATCACCGGGATGGCATCGAGATCGATCGCGATACGCACGCCGCTCGCGTGCGCGAGATGCGTCGCGTCATCGAGCAAACCGTCGGAGATGTCGATCATCGCGTGCGCGCCCTGCGCGGCAAACCAGCGCCCCTCGCTCAGCCTCGGCTCCGGACGCGCATACCGATCGCGCCATTCATCCCTCGGCACTCCGCCAGCGTACCACTCGCGCGCCGCCGCCGCGGGCCCGCCGAGCGTGCCCGTGAGATAGATGAGGTCGCCCGGTACGGCGCCCGTGCGCAGTACCGGATGTCTCGTCGTCCCGAGCACTGTCACGCCGACGATCAGCTCGGACGAAGCGGTGAGATCTCCGCCGACGATGTGTGCGCCGGCGAGTGACACGGCGACGCCTGCACCATCGGCGAGCTCATTCAGGTCCGGCAGCCATCGCTCCGGGGCGGAAATAGCGAGGAGTACGGCGGTCGGCGTCGCCGCCATCGCGGCGAGGTCGCTCAACGCCACGGCCACGACGCGATAGCCAATGTCGCGCGGTGAGATCCAGTCGCGGCGAAAGTGTACGCCCTCGACGGACGTATCCGTGCTGATGAGGAGTTGATGTCCTCGCGGCACGCGCAGCGACGCGGCATCGTCGCCGGCGCCGCGGACGAGCGGCCCCCAGCGGGTGAAGAGCGAGCGGACGATGTCGAACTCGCGGCCCGGACCAAGCGACGTGTTCCCCGTCATGGAGCGAGCCCGCCCGAGGTTCGGCGAATGCGCACCAGACCATCGCGTGTGCCGATCCACGCGAACGCCGGATCGAGTCGCAACGCGAACACTTCGCCCGCAATGCCACTCTCGTCCGCGAGGAGGCGGTGCACGCCGCTCGCGCGATCGATCACCAATAGCCCGCCTCGTCCGCCGAGCCAGATGCTGTGCGCGTCGATCGCGGCGCAGGTGATGCCGCGCAGCGCCGACGCGCCGACGGCATCGAGTCGCGGCAGCACCCGGCCGGCGCGGGGATCGATCAGCATGAGATCGCCTTCCGTCGCCACGAGGACGACGGAATCGCTCCGCGCCAAAGCGACGATCGGTCGCGTCAGTCGCGGCTCGTCGGCGGCCAGCGCGACGCGGCGTGGAGCGGAATCGGCCGAAGCGGCTCGAAGTAGCAACAGACCACGCTCGCTTCCGATCCAGAGCGTGTCGCCCGTAAGCAGCAATGCGCGCGTGGGTGCGCCGCCGGCGATGACATCGCTCGCGGCGTCGCGCGTCGCCCGGCTCCCACTATCGGTGACGAACGCGACGCCGCGCGCGGTGCCAACCCAGACACCGGTCGCGCTGGCCGCGACGGAGAGCGCCTGATCGGTCGGCAATCCATTGCCCGCGCTCCACACGCGCGCGTCCGCGGGACGGCGCAGGTCGGCGCGAATGAGACCGCGATCGGTCGCGACCCAGATCGCGTCCCCGCGCACGGCGATGTCGTGTGCGCGCGCGCCGGCGAACGTTCGCGCCTGTGATCCCTCGATCCACCGGAAATGCTGCAGGTCCGCGCTGGCGACAGTCAGCCCGCCGCGCGCTCCGTCGGCGCCGAGGCCGGCGACTACGACGCCGTCCGCCGTCAGTGCGATCGCGCCGACGCCGCGCTCGATCAATCCGTACGCCACGTGCTGCGACGTATTGAAGAGCGGGTCGACCTTGAACACGCCACCGCCGCGCGTGCCCAGCCATACCTCGTTCGCATCGGCGACGAGTGTGCCCGCGCTCACCGGCCAGGTCTGCAGCGATTCATCTCGCGTGAGCAGGCCCATGAAGCCCCGGACACTCGGATATCGCTCGAAGACATCGCGCAACGACGTCGCGAACTGTCGGGAGCCTGGCGGCGGCAGCATCGCGGGTGTGACGGGGAGCGCCGCGCCGGTGCGCGAGACGAGCAGCCATTGGCCGCCCGAATGCACGTAGGCGCCGCTCACGAAATTGCGGCGATCGAACATGAGCGCGTCGGGAGTCCCCGGGACGATGGCATCGGTGGCCGCGTCGAAGCCCGTGCGGAAGAAACGGACGGTGCCGGGCGTTGCGATCCACACGCCTTCCTCGATCGGATCGGCCGCCATGATCGGCAGTGTTCCGCCGAACAGGGGTGACCGCATCGCGAGGGGCGGCTGCCACGCGCCGAACTGCCGGTCGTAGATCGCGATTGCTTCGGGCGACGCAACGAACACTGAGCGCTGCGATGCCGCGATCGCGACGATGTTGCTAAAGCTCGACACGAGCACGCGCTCTTCACGCCGCGAGCCGAACGCCGAGGGCGCGCCCAGCGAACCTCCGGTGGTCGCGCAAGCGGTGGCGAGCGTGAGGCTCGCCAAGCCTGCGACGCGACGTCCCGTCACGCCTCATCTCCAATCGGCGGGAGCTCCGCGAGTATCGGCGCAACTGGTTTGGACTCGCGGGCCCACACGAACGCCAGGGCCTCCTCGACATCGGCGAGTGTGACGCCGCGGATCGTTCGTCCCTTCCCCGCCAACTCCGCGGCGCGCCCGTGTGCCCACGCGCCGCACGCGGCGGCAGCGTGAGCGTTTCCGATCTGCGCCAACAGCGTACCGACGATGCCGGCGAGCAGGTCACCACTGCCTCCGGTGGCGAGCGCGGGCGTGCCCGTCGCCGACACCAACGTGCGCTCACCGGGCGACGCGATGTAGGTCGGCACTCCTTTCAGCATCACCGTGGCGCCGATCTCATTCGCGACTTCGACGGCGATGTCGAAGCGGTTCGCCAGTACTTCCTCCGTCGAGCGTCCCGTAAGGCGGGCCATTTCCATCGGATGCGGAGTGATCAGCGCGGGCCGTCCACGGAGCAGCGTGCCCAACGAGGACAGATCCTTGTTGAAGAGATTGAGTGCGTCGGCGTCGACGACCACGGGTCCGTGCCAGCAGGTCAACAGCCGCTCCACGGTTCGGCGCGAGTCGGCCGCGGTGCCCATGCCCGGACCGATCACCACCGCATCGGCCCAATCCGCGACGAGCGCGTCGATCTCCTCGTCGGGTGCATCGTGTGCCGGCCATGGTCGCGCGAGCGCGGTGGGAACGGCGGTTTGCACGACGGCCACGTTCTGCGGCGCGACGATCAGTCGCACGATGCCGGCGCCCGTGCGGAGTGACGCGCGCGCCGCGAGCATCGGGGCCCCCGCCATGCCGAGCTCCCCGCCCGCGATCGCCAGCTTCTTGCGCGTGCCCTTGTGCGCGTCGGGATCGAAGCGCGGAACGTGCTCGCCCACCCAGGCCGCATCGACCAACTGCGCCGCATCCTCGTCGCCGTTCGCATCGCCTAGTCCGATGTCGAGCACGACGATGCGGCCGGCGGCGCCGCGCGCGGCGAGGAGTCCGCGCTTGAGCGTGCCGAAGGTCAACGTGCAATCGGCGCTGACGGCATTGTCGCGGGCACCGGTGGTCGCATCGAGGCCGCTCGGCACATCGAGCGCGACGACGATCGTGCCGCGCGCGCGCATGGCATTGATGCTCGCGATGGCGGCGGCAATCTCTCCATGGGGCTCGCCGCGCGCGCCCGTGCCGAGCACTCCATCGACGATCAGCGCGGGTTCGCGAACATCGCCGAACGATATCTCCGCCAGCGCGAGGTCTCGCTCCGCGCGCGCGTCATCGGGGCGCGACTCGCCAACCGGGATGACGCCGACCGGACCGCCGCGCGCGGCGAGCGCACGCGCCACGCCCCACGCATCGCCGCCGTTGTTGCCGGGCCCGGCGTACACGACGATGCCCTCGGCGAGCTGGTCGGCGTAGCGAAGAGCGATCTGTTCGGCCGCGGCGGCGGAAGCGCGCTGCATGAGCGTGCGGGAGAGCGTGCCCGCGGCAATCGCGCGCGCGTCGATCCCGCGCGATTGCGCGGCGGTGCTCACCAAAATGGTGCGGCTCACGATGCGCGCCGAGACGTAAGGCGTCGCGGCTGAACGAAGGAATTCGTAATCGGTGTCCCTACGCGTTCAGGCCGCGAGCGTCACGTCTCATTTTTGACTCTGTCCGATCGAGCGCCCGTAACTGATCTCGCCGTTGTCGATGCGGATGTTGAACCCGCATTCGGGGTTGCTGCATGCCCAGGCTTTGAAGGTGATCGGCGCGCCGTCGCGACCGTAGTCGCTGAGAGGCAGCAGCAGTCCCTCTCCTTGGCACTTGCGGCACTGAGGCAGCTCGTGGAGCTCCATCGCAACCTCCTCCCAATTCCCGGAAGGACGCGGCGCAGGAATTGTACCTGGGTCTCAGGTGTTGAGG
>JALZAE010000503.1 GCA_030948535.1 Gemmatimonadota bacterium
TCGCGACGGCAGCCGAGTTCGCGCGGGCGATCCGGCCCGCGGGCGCCCCGACGCCGGCGAGCGTCACCGCGGTCGCGCCGGCGCAGACGCAGCCGCTCCCCGCCCAGAACTCGATCGCGGTGCTTCCCTTCGCGAACATGAGTCCCGACGCCGACACCGAATACTTCTCGGATGGAATGACCGAGGAGATCATCAACGCGCTCACCAAGCTGCGCAGCGTCCACGTTGCGGCTCGCACCTCGGCGTTCGCCTTCAAGGGGAAAAATGCCGACCTCGAGACGGTCGGGAAAAAGCTCAACGTGCGGCTCGTGCTCGAGGGAAGCGTTCGCCGGCAAGGAAACAAGCTTCGCGTGACGACGCGGTTGATCGACGTCGCCAAGGGCGTGCCGATGTGGTCCGAGCGCTTCGATCGGCAGATGGAGGACGTGTTCGCGATCCAGGATGAGATTTCGCAAGCGGTCGTGGACACGCTGCGGATCACCGTGCTCCGCGAGCCCGAGGAGTCCGGACCCAAGCGCAAGAGCGAGAACGTCGAGGCGTTCGAGTTCTACCTCAAGGGTCGCTACTTCTTCAGTCACGGCGGACTCGGCCGCGCCCTCACCTTCTTCGAGCAAGCGGCGCGACGCGATCCGGCTTACGCCGTGCCGCACGCGGGCATTGCCGACTGCTACTTCGCACTGGCCAATCTTTCATACCTCTCGCCGCGCGAGGGCTACGAGCGCGCGCGCTCCGCCGCGCAGGCCGCGCTCGCGCTCGATGAGACGCTCGCCGAAGCGCACGCGGCGATCGCGATCATCAAGTGCAACTACGACTGGGACTGGGAGGGCGCGCGCCGCGAATTCGAGCGCGCGCTCGAGCTCAATCCCGGACTCGCTAACGCGCACTACATGTACTCGCTCGCGCTCTCGTCGCACGGTCTACACGAGGAGGCACTCGCCCACGGTGAGCGCGCGTGCAGCCTGGATCCACTCAACCGACAGATCGTCACCGGCGTGGCGCGCGCGCATCTCGTCGGCCGGCGGTTCGAGCTGGCGCGCAAAGCGCTCGAGGATTCACTCTCGCTCGAGGAGCCCGACGTCAGCGCGACGCACGGCTGGCTCGCCGTCGCCCACATCGAGCTCGGCAACTTCGACAGCGCCCTCATCGAAGCGAAACGCGCCCTCGCGCTCGCGGAGATCCCGATCTACGTCGCGCTCCTCGGCTACGTCAGCGCTCGCGCAGGATTTCGGGACGACGCACTCGCCGTACTGAGCAAGCTCAAGGAAAAGCCACTCGACGTCGCCGTCTTCCAGGCGTGGATCTACGTAGGACTCGGCGACATCGCCAACGCCCTCGAGTGGATGGAGAAGGCCTTCCAAGAGCGCTCCGATTGGCTGATCATCATCGCCGCGATGCCGGTCTGTGATCCGCTCAGAAACGAGCCGCGCTTCAATGCGCTCGTCGGGAAATTGGGCATCGAAGCGAGTGATGCGACGCGAACGGGACAACACATTGTTTAGGTGTTAGGTGTCAGGTGTGGGGGGCATTCAGCGTTTCGCGCGCCCTCAACACCTCACACCTAACACCTAACACCTAGCCTTCGTGCTCATGCCTCCCGACCTCATCTCCCCCAACGTCAAATTCCTCCTCGATAGCCTCATTCCGCCGCGGCCGCCGGAGCTGGTCGCCATGGAGGCGTACGCGGCCGAGCATGATTTTCCGATCATCGGACCGGCGTCGGGACAGCTTTGTTATCTGGTCGCGAAGATGATCGGTGCGCGGCGCGTGTTCGAGCTCGGCTCAGGCTACGGCTACTCCACCGCGTGGTTCGCCCGCGCCGTGCGAGAGAACGGTGGCGGGGAGGTGTTTCACGTCGTCTGGGATGAGGAGTTGTCGCGCATGGCGCGCAAGCATCTCGACGCGTTGGCGCTGGGTGATCTCGTGCGGTATCAGGTCGCCGAGGCGGTGGGCGCGTTGCGCGCGGCCGATGGAAAATTCGACCTCATCTTCAACGACATCGACAAGAAAGGCTATCCGGAATCGCTTCCCGTGATTGAAGACAAGCTGCGCCCAGGCGGGGTGCTCATCATCGACAACATGCTCTGGAGCGGCCGCATCTTCGACGACGCCGACACCTCGCCCAACACTGAAGGCGTCCGTGAATTCACGCGCCTGATCACTACGAGTGATCGCTGGACGGCCTCCATCATTCCGATTCGGGATGGGGTGTTGGTGGGGAGGTATGCAGGAGGAGGTGTTAGGTCCTAGGTGTTGAGGTGCTAGGGCCAAAACCCTTGGGCGCCCTAGCACCTCAACACCCAAGACCTAACACCTGGCTTTCAGAACGGCATCCCCTCCGCCGGATAAAACCTTCCGGCCTTCTCGGCCATGTCGGCGAGAACGCCCGCGGGCTCGAAGCGCGGCGCGTAGCGCAGGTGCAGCGACTCCAGTGCGCGCACGGCGTTGGCCACGCCCATCGTGTCGAGATAGCGGAACGGCCCGCCGCGAAACGGGGGGAAGCCGATGCCGAACACGGCGCCCACATCGCCGTCGCGCGGCTGGCGAAGGATGCCATCCTCGAGACAGCGCGCGGCTTCGTTCACCATCGCGAGCACACAGCGCTGCTGAATCTCCTGCGCCGGCATCTCCCGACGCTGCGCGCCGGCGGCGAGGATGGCGTACACCGACTCGTCGATACCACCCTTCTTTCCTTCCTCGTCGTAGAGATAGAAGCCCTTCTTGCCTTTGCGTCCCATGCGTCCTGACTCGATCACACGCTTGATCGATTCGCCGGGCGCCATCCGGTCGCCGAACGCATCGAGCATCACCTTGCCCGACTTGCCCGCGATGTCGAGTCCGACCTCATCGATCAGTGTGATGGGGCCGACCGGGAACCCAAAGTCGACGAGCGCCTTGTCGATGGCACCGATCGCCACGCCTTCGTCGAGCAGCCGGCCGGCTTCGTTCACGTACGGCGCGAGGATGCGGTTGACGTAGAAGCCCGGCGCATCGTTCACCACGATCGTCGTCTTCCCGAGCTTCTTGCCGAAGGCGACCGTGCTGACGACGGTCTCCGCGCTCGTCCGCTTCGCGCGGATCACCTCGAGCAACGGCATCTTGTGCACCGGCGAGAAGAAGTGCATGCCGATCACGTTCGCCGGATCGCGGCTCGCTTCGGCAATCAGTCCAATGGGAATCGTGCTGGTGTTGCTGGCGAAGATCGCGCCGGGCTTCAGTATCGCCTCGGTCTCCTGGAGCACCTTCTGCTTGACGCCGAGATCCTCGAACACCGCCTCGACGACGAGATCGGCACTCGCAAAACCCGAGTAGTCCGTCGTCCCGCCGACGAGCGCCATCTGGTCTTCGTACTGGCGTCGCGTGACTTGCTTTCTCTTCACCCGCTCGCGCAGCACATCGCTGACCGCCTTGAGTCCCGCGGCCACGCGCTTGTTCTCGGCGTCCTTCAACCGAACGACGAGGTCCTGCATCACCGTGACGGCGGCGATGCCCGCACCCATGAAGCCGGCGCCCAGGATGCCGATCTTCGTGACCGTCTTCGGCTTGGGCGCGACGCCATCGACGCCTGGATCTTTCTTCAGCGCCGTCGTGGCGAAGAAGAGGAAGACGAGCTGCTTGCTCACTTCCGTCGCGGCCATCTTGCCGAAGAGCCGCGCCTCCTCGGCCAGCCCGGCTTCCATGCCGTTGTCGATGCCAAAGCGAATCGCATCGATCGCCGCTGGAATCGCCGGATAGTGCCCGTGCGATTTCTCCAACGCCTGCTCGCGCGCCTTCCGGAAGATCACGCTACGTCCGACGGGATTATCCTCGAGCACGACGTCCGACGCACCGTGAGACACGCGCGCGCGTGTCCGCTTGATCTCGCCGGTCGAGAGCGATTTCGCGCGCGCCATCGCGATGTCGCGCAGGATCGACGGATGTACCATCTCGTCGACCAATCCGATCTGCAGCGCCTTCTTCGCGCGAATGTTCTTCGCCGAGAGGATCATGTCGAGCGCGTTGCGAAGTCCGACGGCGCGCGGCAGCCGCTGCGTTCCGCCGGCGCCCGGAATCAGGCCCAGCTGCGTCTCGGGAAAGGAGAGGATCGTCTTCGGATGGTCGGTGCAGATGCGATACGCACAGGCGAGCGCCATCTCCAGTCCGCCGCCCATGCACGAACCATGGATCGCCGCGACGACCGGCGCGCGCGCGCGCTCCACTCGGTCGAGCATGCGCTGTCCGTCCCGGCTCATTCTCTCGAACTCTGCCGCCTCCTTCACATTTACGAATTGCTCGATGTCCGCGCCGACGATGAAGCTGTCCGGCTTGGCCGACATGACCACCACGGCCTTGACGTTCGTGTCGTGATCGAGCTTGTCGAACAGCGCCATCACCTGCCGGCCGACGGCATCATCGAGTTTGTTCACCGAGCCGGGCATGTCGAAGGTGACGATGACGACGCCATCCTCCATCTCGGTACGAAACGCGCCCGACGAGACCGAGCCCGTTTTCATCTCACCGGTCGCCGTCATGTCGCCGCCTCCACCACCATCGCGAATCCCATCCCGCCCGCGGCACAGACGGTCATCAGTCCATAGCGTCCCTTCCGGCGGCGAAGCTCGTTCAGGAGCGTCGTCACGATCCGCGCGCCCGTCGCGCCAAAGGGATGCCCGATCGCGATCGACCCGCCCATCACGTTGAGCCGCGAGCGATCGACCTCTCCCACCGGCTTGTCGAATCCCGCGCGCTCGGCCCAGTACTGCGA
>JALZAE010000517.1 GCA_030948535.1 Gemmatimonadota bacterium
ACCCCACACCCCACAGCCATGTCCATCAAGCTCGAGTACGCATACATGTTGGACGGCGCCACGCGCGGCGCGCTCACCCAGCAGGTGTGGAACGATGCGCCTCGCCACTTCGCCGAGTCGCGCGCCGTCTTCAAGCGGCAGCGTGAAAGCGGCGTGCTCGGCTTCGTCGATCTCGCGGCCGAAGATGTCCCGGGACTCAACCTGCTGCTCCGTTTCGTCGAGGGCATCGAGGGCGGCTACGATGACGTCGTCGTGCTCGGCATCGGCGGATCGGCGCTCGGCAACATTGCGCTGCGCTCGGCGCTGCGCTCGCCCAACTGGAACGAGCTGGATGACACACGCCGCGGCGGCAAGCCGCGCCTGCACGTGCTCGAGAACATCGACCCGACGTCGGTGCACGAGCTGCTCGATCGCGTCAGCCTCGAGCGCACGATGTTCGTCGTCATCTCCAAGTCCGGTGGCACGGCGGAGACGATGGCGCAGTATCTGATCGTTCGCGAGCGACTCGAGCACGCGCTCGGCGATCGGTACCACAATCACATCGTCTTCGTCACCGACCCGAAGAAGGGAGCGCTGCGCGATCTCGCGAAGACGGAGGGGACAGTGACCTTCGACATTCCCCCCAATGTCGGCGGACGCTTCAGCGTGCTGTCCCCGGTGGGCCTCTTCCCGCTGGCCGCGATCGGCGTCGACATCCGCGCACTCCTCGCCGGCGCGCGTGACATGATCGCCCGGTGCGAGGATGACGATCTGTCGAAGAATCCCGCCGGGACCTTCGCGCTCCTGCAATGGCTCGCCGATACCCAACTCGGCTGCCATAACCACATCATGATGCCCTACTCGGATCCGCTGCGAGAGTTCAGTGCGTGGTGGGTGCAGCTGTGGGCGGAGAGTCTCGGGAAGGTCCGGCCGGACGGCAAGTCCGTCGGCCCGACGCCGATCCCGGCATTGGGTGTGACCGACCAGCACAGCCAGGTGCAGCTCTTCATGGAAGGCCCGCGCGACAAGACCGTCACCTTCATTGAGGTGAAGAAGACGCCGGTCGACATCACGATCCCGAAGCTGCATCAGGATGTGACCGAGCTGGCATACCTCGGCGGACACACGCTCAAGGAGCTGCTCGACGTCGAGCGCCGCGCCACGGCCGCCGCGTTCGCCCAGCGCGGCAAGCCGAGCATGACGATTCACATTGATCAGGTCGACGCGCATCACGTCGGTGGGATGATCATGATGCTCGAGTACGCCACGATTTACGCCGGCGCGCTCTACGGCATCGATCCGCTCAATCAACCCGGTGTCGAGCTCGGAAAGAATTTCACCTACGCCCAGCTCAACCGGCCGGACGCCGAGGCCGCACGGAAGGAGTGGGCCGCCATCAAGCAGCCCGAGGCGAAGTTCGTCTGAACGTGGTGTCGGCGCGGAAAGCGAGAGAGTAGTTTTCCGCGCGCCCCACAGTCACTCGCCACACCCCACACCCTCCTATGACTCCTCCTTCGTTCTCCGGCGTCAGCATCGACAACGGGCAGGTGACCGTCACTGATCCCAGCGCCCTCATGTCGCCGGGCATGGACGCACTCGTGCGCGATGCCGTCTTCGGCGACGGCGAGACGCAGACTGGCGCGCGCTGGTTGATCTGGGAAATCGGACAGGCCGTCGGCGTGCAGCCGGCATCCATCCACGATTTGTACGTCGCCCGCGGTCGCGGCGAGATTCATGGCTTCACCGCGCCTGCGATCAACGTGCGCGGCATGGCATACGATACCGCGCGCGCGATCTTCCGGACGGCGATCAAGATGAACGCCGGCGCGTTCCTGCTCGAGATCGCGCGCTCGGAGATCGCCTACACCGATCAGCGGCCCGCCGAGTACGTCGCGGTCATGCTGGCTGCCGCGTTGCGTGAAGGATTTCGCGGTCCGGTCTTCATCCAGGGCGATCACTTTCAGGTGAGCGTCAAGAAGTTCGCCGTCGACCCAACGACCGAGCTCGATGGCGTCAAGGCGTTGATCAAGGAGGCGATCCGCGCCGGATTCTTCAACATCGACATCGACACGTCGACGCTCGTCGACCTCAAGCAGACCACGCTCGAGGAGCAGCAGCGGAAGAACTACGAGAATGGCGTGGAGCTCGCGCTCACGGTGCGAAAGCTCCAGCCGAAGGGCGTCACCATC
>JALZAE010000535.1 GCA_030948535.1 Gemmatimonadota bacterium
CCCCCCGACTCCGTGCTCGCCGATTCCCTTCTCGGCATCGCGCGCGAGCAATTGAACGCGGGCGTCGGAGTAGGGTTGGACGTCACACGCGCGCAATCGCAGCTGGCATCGATTCGCGCACAGCTCATCTCGGCGCGGAACGAACGGAACCGCTCGCGGCTCGATCTGCTGCGCGCCGTCAATCTTCCGCTCGACTCGCCGATCGAGCTCTCGGACTCGCTCGCTCGGCTGCCGATCACCGACACGCCACCCGCCGTGCCGGAGGCGATTCAGACGGCGGTGCGCACGCGCCCTGACCTGCGCGCCGCGGATCTCCAGATCCAAGCCGCCGAGCAGCAGGTGTCGGCGATTCGCGCGGAGCGGCTTCCCTCGTTAGGCATCGGCGCCGACTACGGCGCGATCACCGCGGCGAACGACAGGCAGCCATCGCTGAGCAATCTCCTTCGCACCTACACCTGGGGTTTGCAGGTCTCGCTGCCAATTTTCGAGGGCGGGCGACGCGAAGGACGCATCGAGGAGCAGCGGGCGCTGGTCGGCGAGCTGTCGACCAGACGGCGCGACCTGGAGCAGCAGGCCTCGCTCGACGTGCGCGGCGCGCTGCTCGACATGGCGTCCGCGCGTGAGCAGGTCGGCGCCGCGCGCGAGCGCCTGCGGCTGGCCGAGCAGGAGCTGACGCAGGCCCGGGACCGCTTCCGCGCGGGCGTGTCCGGGAACGCCGACGTCATCACCGCATCGCTCGGCCTCAACGCGTCGCGAACGCAGCTCGTCGACGCGCTCACGAATTATCAGTCGGCTCGCGTGTCTCTTGCGCGGGCGCAAGGCTCCGTCACCACGCTTCCGTAACGACGTACGGGCAACGACCACCGAACCGGAACAGAATCATGGCAACCGCAATTCAGAAGGATATGACTGAGAGCACGAACACTCCGCCCGCGCACGCGCCGCCGCCACCGGCGCCGTCGAGCAAGCGGCGCTTCGTTCTGCCCATCGTCGCCGTCTTGGCGATTTTGGCGGTGATCTGGGGCGTCAAGCGCTGGTCGTACGGCCGCGCGCATGCGACGACCGACAACGCGCAGGTCGACGGGCATCTCATTCCCATCTCGGCGAAGGTTGGCGGATATGTGACCGCCGTAAACGTGTCGGAGAATCAGGACATCAAGCAGGGCGACGTGCTGGCGACGATCGACACGGCGGAGTACAAGGTGCGTCTGCTCCAGGCGCAGGCCGACCTCGCGACGGCGCAGGCGGCGACGAACACCGGGGGCAACACCGGGCAGGCGCAGGCCGCCGTCGCACAGGCGACTGGTCAGCGCGGCTCTCTCGAGGCGCAGGTCGGTGCGGCGCGGGCGAATCAGGAGCGCGCATTGGCCGACCTCGCTCGCTTCAAGGAGCTCGCCGACAAGCAGATCATCTCGAAGCAGCAGCTCGATGCGGCGCAAGCGTCGGCTGACGCGGCGACGGCGAACTGGCAGGCGGCGCAGCGGCAGGCGTCTGCCGCGGGCGCGACGATCGTGAACGCGGAAGCGGGTGTGCGCGCGGCGCAGGCGCGCTTACTCGCGGCGCAGGCCGCCGTGCAGAACGCGCAGCTGCAGCTCTCGTACACCCGGATCACCTCACCGGTGAACGGACTCGTCTCGAAAAAGTTGATCGAAGCCGGCCAGCTCGTGCAGCCGGGCCAGCAGCTGTTGTCGATCGTCGCCGACACCGGCGCCTGGGTCACCGCGAACTTCAAGGAGACGCAGCTCGCTGACCTCCGCGTCGGGCAAACTGTCGATATCGAAGTCGACGCCTACGGCGGCGCGATCGTCCCGGGCAAGATCGGGAGCATCGGTGGGGCAACCGGCGCGAAGTTCGCGCTGCTGCCGCCCGACAACGCCACAGGAAATTTCACCAAGGTCGTACAGCGCGTTCCAGTGCGCGTGGTGGTGACGGGAACGCTCGGCAAGGATCGCCCGCTGCGACCGGGGATGTCGGTGGTCGTGCACGTGGCGACGAAGTAGGGAAAGATCCCAAATGGCCACTAACGTTGGGGCATCGGGCATCGGACCACAGGCGTCGGGCATCGGACCTCGGGCGTCGGCCCCCGACGCCCGACGTCGGACGTCCGACGCCCTGACTGATGAGTCGCGATACAAGAACAAGTATCTCATCGCGGTCGCCGTCACTCTCGCGGCAGTGCTCGAGCTGATCGACACGTCGATCGTCAACGTCGCGATCCCGGACATGATGGGGAATCTCGGCGCGACGCTCGACGAGATCGCCTGGGTGTCGACCGGCTACATCATCGCGAACGTGATCGTGATTCCGATGTCGGGATGGCTGTCGGCGTATTTCGGCCGGCGCCGCTATCTCGCCGGCTCCATCATGCTCTTCGTGGCCGCGTCCTTTTTCTGCGGCGCGGCCACGAGTCTGGTGGGCTTGGTGTTCTGGCGGGTCATCCAAGGCATCGGCGGAGGGGCGCTGCTATCGACGGCGCAGTCGACGCTCTTCGAGGCGTTCCCGCCGCGCGAGCAGGGCATCGGCCAGGCGATCTTCGGCGTCGGTGTGATGGTCGGTCCGACGCTCGGCCCGACGCTCGGCGGATGGATCATCGACAACTACTCGTGGCCGTGGATTTTCTACATCAACGTGCCCCTCGGCATTCTCGCCGCGATCCTCGTCATGACGTACGTGCGGAACGCGGCGCACCAAGAGCGCGCGGACTCGATCGACGTCTTCGGCATCGTGCTGCTGACGCTGTGCGTCGGCTCACTGCAATGGATGCTCGAGCGGGGCGAGCGCTACGACTGGTTCGAATCGCGCTTCGTCGTCGCGCTCGCCTGTACGTCGCTGATCTCCGGCGTCGTGCTCGTGTGGCACGAGCTGCGGACGGATGAGCCCATCATCAATTTCCGCGTGCTCAAGAGCCGGCAGCTGCTGGCGGGCGTCAGCTTCGCGTCGTTCCTCGGACTCGCGCTGTACAGCTCCGTGTTCGTGCTTCCGATTTTTCTGCAGTCGCTGCACGGCTTTACTGCGTGGCAGACGGGGCGCGTGATCTTGCCGGGCGCTCTGGCCTCGGCCGCGACGATGGCGGTCGTTGGCCGGATGGCGAACAAGCTCGATGCGCGGTACACCGTGCTGGCCGGGTCATTTCTCTTCTTTGGCGCGATGTTGATGCTGTCGCATTTGTCGCTCGATGCCGGCACGCAGGACATGTTCTGGCCGCTCATCCTTCGCGGTGTCGGACTCGGCTTGATCTTCGTGCCGCTGACCAGCGCCTCGATGGCCGAGCTCAAGGTGAGCGAGCTCGCGCAGGGCACTGGTCTGTTCAACCTCACGCGCCAGCTCGGCGGCTCGCTCGGCATCGCCATCATGGCGACGCTGCTGTCGCGTTTTCAGGCCGTCGAGCGGTCGCTGCTCAGCGAGCACGTCACCATCGGTGATCCGATGGCGCTGCAGCGCATCGACGGTATCACGCGCGCGCTTACGGCGAAGGGGATGAACGCGTTGACGGCGAAGCAGCAAGCGTTGGCCATTCTCGACCGGCAGATGTTGGCGCAGGCGAACGTCCTGGCGTTCTCGAAGATTTATCTGTTGGCGGGCGTGCTGCTCATCAGTGCGCTCCCGCTGCTCCTGTTGTTCAGGACCGGCCGTGGTCGTGGGAGCATGGGACCGGCGCACTAGAACGTTCGCGGCGCAGCGGGGCGCGGGATGCTGGATGCGGCAGGCCCCTGAGCGCCGACGCGAAAATTGGCGCGCCTGTCGCTACCTGTAGCGCCGGCTTGCGCGGCTCGCGCGGATTTCCTAGCGTTGCCCAGCCAAGCCAGTCGCGCGCCGCCTCCCCTCGCAGAACCTTCGTCATGCGTCATCAGCTGCTGGCACGCTCGCTTGCAATCGCCGCAATCGGCTTCGCGTCCTGTCACTCGTCGACTGAGCCGGGGAACGTGCCGCGTGCGACGAGCATCGAGGTCACGCCCAATCCTCTCGTGCTGAAGGTCGCCGCTAGCCAGCAGCTTGGCGCCGCGGTGAAGGATCAGTCTGGTGCGCTGCTCACCGGCGCGGCGGTGACGTTCACCTCCGGAAACACCAGCGTTGCCACGGTGACCACGTCGGGTAGCGTCACCGCAGTGAGCCTCGGAAGCGCAACAATCACGGCGACGAGTGGGTCGGTATCGACCAATGTCACCGTCAATACGACAGCGGACCTCGTCGTCACGACGACCAGCTTCACCCTCTGCGGCGGGGCGACGCAGCAGATCTCGGCGCTGCTCAAGGACGCCACCGGCGCGGCGGTCACGGGCGGCCCCGTCTCCTACGCGTCGTCGAACACCTCGATCGCACAGGTGTCGAGCGGCGGATTGATCACCGGCGGTACCACGAGCGGCTCCGCAA
>JALZAE010000540.1 GCA_030948535.1 Gemmatimonadota bacterium
TTCCAGGGCACACCGGCGTCGAACCTGGCGTTTGGCCGGCCGGTGGTCGCCATGTTCAATGAGATCGGCCTGGCCGCGAGCGCACTCGGGAACCATGAGTTCGACTGGGGGCAGGACACGCTCCGCGCACGCATGCGCGATGCCCACTACGGAATCTTCGGTGCGAATGTACGGTACGCCGACGGCCGCGACGTGCCATGGATTCGCGACGACACGCTGATCGTTCGCGGGGCGCTCAAGATCGGTGTCATCGGCCTCGCAACGGTGTCGACGCCAACGACGACCCGCGCATCCAGCGTCGCCGATCTCCGCTTTCTCGATCCGGCGCCAATCGTCGACAGTCTCGCGCGCCGCCTTCGCACGCGCGGCGCCGACTACGTGATCGTCATCGGTCACATCGGCGCGTTCTGCGATCGCGATGGCGCAACGAACTGCAATGGCGAAGTAGTCGATCTGGCGAAGGCGCTGCACGAGCCGATCGACGCCATCGTCAGCGGGCATACGCACTCGCTCGTCGACGCCACCGTGAACGGCATTCCCATCGTGCAGGCCCGGTCAAGCGGCACCGCGTACGGCATCATCGACCTTGGACCGCAGGGCGCCACGCACCATGTCCTCGATGTCCTCCCCGATTCGCTCGCCGCCGATTCGGCGACAGCGCGCATCGTGAGCAATGCCGTGGCGAACGTGGCAAGCTTTGTCGACCGACCCGTCACTACCATCGCCAACGATCTCACTCGGAGCGGGAACCAGTACGCGCTCGGCAACCTCATCGCCGACGCAATGCGGGTCGCCGGCAAGGGCGACGTCGGTGTCATGAACAACGGCGGCATCCGCGCGAATCTGCGTGCGGGGCAGGCGACCTACGGATCGCTGTTCGAGATTCAGCCCTTCGGCAACATCCTCTACCGCGTCACTGTTTCCGGCACGTCACTCCGCGGCTATCTCTCCTCGCTGGTCGCGCGCTCGCCGAGCGTTCACGTCAGCGGCGTCACGATCAGCTACGATTCGACCAAGACGGGTGCGTCGCGCTTCGTTGGGGCAAAATTCACGGACGGTCGGGACATTCGCGACAACGCGCAATACAAGATCATCCTGAATGATTTCCTCGTGACGGGCGGCGACGGCCTCGCCGTGACGAGCGGCGCCATTCGCACGGAAATTTTGCCGATCGCCGACCTCGATGCGCTGGTGGAGTATCTCAGGTCGCTGCCGCAACCCGTGCGCGCGCCGGCCGACGTTCGCATTACTGCCGTCGCGCCACGATGAGCGACACCGCGCGCGTCTTCGTGAATGGTCGTGGTCTCGATGCACCCAACGGTGGCACCGCCCTCGATGCGGTCGCGATCCACTCATCAACCGATGCCGCCGCTGTTCGAGAGGGGACGCTGGTGGTGACGGACAGCCGTGGACTACCCGTGCCAGCCGATACACCGCTGTTCAATGGAGCCGTGTTCCGGCTCATTCCAAACCGGGGGCGCGATCTCGTCGACCCCGCCACGCAGTTCGACACGTAATGCCGCAGCCCACCCGCGAGCTCCTGCGCCGCCTGCCGAAGGCGGAGTTGCACTGCCATCTCGACGGCTCCGTACGCCCGGAAACCATGCTCGATCTCGGCGTGGAATTCGGGAAACCGATGCCTGCAGCCGACGTCGACTCGCTTCGATCGTACATGCGGGTCGATGACGCGCGAAACCTCGAAGACTACCTCGAGCGCTTCGCGATAACGCTCTCCGTGATGCAGACGGAGCCGGCGCTCGAGCGGATTGCGTACGAGCTTGCCGAAGATTCCGCGCGCGACGGAGTGCGCTACATTGAAGTCCGCTACGCGCCGGTGCTCAACGTCCGCGAGGGACTCTCACTCGAGCAGGCGGTCGAGGCGCCGTTGCGAGGCCTGGCGCGGGCAGAGGCGGCCCACGGCATCAAGGGACGCGTCATCGTCACCGCCATCCGGAACATGGCGCCCAGCGTGTCGCAGGAGTTGGCGGAGCTCGCGGTGGCGTATCGCCATCGGGGCGTGGTGGGGTTCGATCTGGCCGGCGGCGAAATGGGCCATCCGGCAAAGGCGCATCGCGCCGCATTCGAGTACGCGCGGTCACACGACCTGGCGTGTACGTGTCATGCCGGCGAGGGAGACGGCCCGGATTCCGTGCGCCAGGCTGTCCACATCTGCGGCGCGCACCGTGTCGGCCACGCCACTCGGCTCATCGAGGATGCGTCCCTCACCGACTACTGCAACGATCACCGCATCGCGCTGGAAATCTGCCTAACGAGCAATGTCCAGACGCACGCGGCCGATTCATACGCGGCACATCCGTTCCGCGAGTACTTCAACCGCGGACTCAATGTCGTGCTCAACACGGATAATCGGCTGATGAGCGGCGTGAGCCTGACGGACGAATACGTGCATGCGGCCGACTCGCTCGCGTTCGAATTCGACGAGCTTGCGCGCGTCGCCGTCAATGGATTCGAGAGCTGCTTCCTCCCGCA
>JALZAE010000544.1 GCA_030948535.1 Gemmatimonadota bacterium
CTGCGGAGATCTGCTGCCGCTGTTGCCTTCAGAGAGAAAGACAGATCCGCGGCGAACGGATCAGGGGATAGTCTGACTCGTGGTGGCTCTGACCGAGGGGACCTGATCACGCCCCTTCTGCAGGAACGGGATTCCCTTGGTCATCCACTCGGGTGCCGGAGCGCCCTTGAGATGATGGTCGAAGAACTGTTGCATGCGCATGGCGATGTCGAGCTGGTTGGCGCGCTTCGTCGGGTTGTGCTCATCGCCGTTGTAGTCGACGAGATAGACCTCTTTGTTGAAGCGGCGCAGCGCGACGAACATCTCGATGCCCTGATACCACGGCACTGAGCCATCGCCGTCGTTGGACATGATCAGCAGCGGCGTCTTCACCTTGTCCGCGTAGAACAGCGGCGAGTTCTCGAGATAGAGGTCGCGCTTCTCCCAGAGGCTGCCCCCGATGCGGCTCTGCGTATGCTCGTACTGGAACGCGCGCGCTAAGCCGGTCTGCCAACGGATGCCACCGTAGGCGCTCGTCATGTTCGCCACCGGCGCTCCGGCCATCGCCGCCTTGAACATGTTCGTCTGGGTGATGATGTACGCCGTCTGATAGCCGCCCCAGGACTGGCCCTGCAACCCAACGTTGTTGGCGTCGACGAAGCCGCGGGCGATGAGGCTCTTCACGCCCGGGACGACGGAGTTCATCGCGCTCTTGCCCGGGTATCCCGTCTTGTACACGATGTCCGGCTCGAACACGAGATAGCCGTTGGACACGTACACGGTGGGGTTGATCACGTTGCGCCCCGCGGGAGCGACGTAGCTGTGCAGGCCCTCCGATAGACGCTCGTAGTAGTACACGACCATCGGATACTTCTTGCTCGGATCGAAGTCCGCAGGCTTGTAGAGAATGCCGTCGAGCTTGACGCCGTCGTCGCTCGTCCAGTGCACGAGCTCGGACGTGCCCCACTTGTACTGCGCCTGCTGCGGATTGGCGTCGGTGAATTTCGTCGCGCTGGCGAACTGGCCATTGCTCACGTACAGATTCGGGAATTCCTGGAAGGTCGATTGGCTGAAGACGACGACGTCGGCGCTCTTCGCCTTTGTCGGCACGCCGACGGCCTTGTCCATCATCGCGAGCTTCACCGGCGCGGCCACGACGCCCAAGCGATCGCGATAGAAGCCGCTCGCCTTGGTCGCTTCATCCGTCGCGCGAAGGAGGAGCGGCTTGCTCGGGTCGATCGCGCCTTCCGTCTCCGCCGTGTCGAGCGTGACGATGCGGAAGGTGATGTGCTGCTTGCGGCCGACCGAGTCGGTGACCACGCGCGGTGCGCGCACCCCCGCAGGATCAAGCTCCCAAATATCGAAGCGATCGTAGACCAGCACGCTCTTGTCGTTGGTCGTCCATCCGGCGACGCCGTAGGGCGCGGGCAGACTCGGCGTGTCCCACTGCTCGTTCTCGAAGTGGCCGCCCTTGATGCCACCGGTGAGATCGGCGGTCGTGCCCCTGGCGATGTCGAAGGCGTGCCAGTGCGAGTCCTCACCGTAGTAGATCACGTACTTCGCATCCGGCGACAGCCGGGCCGGTGCGCCACCCTCACTGGGCACTTTGCTCTTCACCAATTTGCGCCGACCGGTCGCGACGTCGACGACGTAGACGTCGCTGCCACCCTCGCCCCACATCGCCTCGAGCGCGTAGGGAAGTGAGCCCGACGCCACCGCGGCGCGTCCATCGCGCGAGAAGCTGACGTTGGAGAGCGTGTCACTGCCAATGACGCGAACCGTGTTCGCATCGAGCAGCACCGCCGCGGCGTAGGAGCGATCGCGATCGCGCGTCGCTTCGACCTTCTGCTGCGGCTGCAGCCGCGCGTCGCGATAGTTCCACAGGTCGAACATTGCCTTGTCGGCGAGCGAATCAGCCGGAATGGAATCGAGCGGGGCCGGTGCGACGCCGAACTCGATGATCTTGCTGTCATCGGAGAAGGCGATGCGGCCGCCCGGTGCGACGATCATGGAATCGCCGAAGGCGGCGAACGAGACGACGACCTTGGACTTCCCGGTCGCCAGCGGCGCCTGATACAGCCCGAAGCGGGGACGCTTGCTCGAGAAATCGTCGTGATCGGCGACGAAGGCGATCTCGGAACCGGCCTTGTCGAAGGTGAGTCCGCGGTAGTTGCCCTTCCCCGTCATCAGCGCCAGCACGTGACCGTCGGCGAGCGAGCGCGCGTATGCGCCATCGGTGTCGCCGTTGCGCGAGCCGACCGTGTACGCGAGCCAACCGCCCTTGTCATCGAACGAGTAGTTCGTGACGTCGGCGATTTGGGTATCGGTGCCGGTCGTCAAATCGCGCAGCACGAGCAATGAGCCTGTCTCTCGCTTCGGGCCACCGCGGCCGGCGGAGTCGGCG
>JALZAE010000606.1 GCA_030948535.1 Gemmatimonadota bacterium
GTTCGGCGCCGAGGAGCGCGACGGCCGCGTGTACGGCCGCGGGTCAGCGGACATGAAGGGCGGCGTGGCGGCGATGTGCGCCGGCGCCGCGAGAGCCGCGGCGGCGGGCGTCGGCGGCGAGATCATCGTCACCGCGGTCTGTGACGAGGAGATGGCGAGTCAGGGTACGCGCGCGCTCGTCGCGAGCGGTGTGCGCGCCCATGCGGCGATCGTCACCGAGCCGACACGACTCACGATCGCGAGCGCGCACAAGGGATTCGTCTGGATCGAAGTCACGGTCCGGGGGCGCGCCGCGCACGGGAGCCGCTACGATGTCGGCATCGATGCGATTCGTGGCGCGGCGCGGTTGGTGATGGCGCTCGATGCGTACGAGTCGTCGATCCTCGTGTCGCGGACACATCCACTTCTCGGACGCGCGTCGCTGCACGCCTCGACCATCGAGGGCGGCTCTGGATGGTCGACCTATCCCGAGGCGTGTACACTGCGCGTGGAGCGGCGAACGCTACCGGGCGAATCGGCGGCGTCGATCGCGCAAGAGATGCACGACGTCTGCGCCGATGCTTTCGGCGAGGAGCCGGGTGCATGGTTTCAGACGGAGATGATCGTAGCGCAGGAGCCGAGCGATGTCGCGATCGACTCGCCGATCGTGCGTGCGATGGACGAGGCCATTCGCGTCGGCGGCGAGGAGCCGCGCATCACGGGCCTCAGCGCGTGGACCGATGCGGCGCTCCTCAACGCGGCGGGAATTCCCGCGATCTGTTTCGGACCTGGCGACATTGCGCTCGCGCACGCCGCGGAGGAGTACGTTCCGGTACGCGAGATCGAGCGCGCGGCGGATACGCTCACGACGATGATCGCGCGCTGGTGCGCGACTGATGCCCGGTGACGGAGACGATGGCCCAACTGACGACTACGCAATACGACTTGCTCGAGCGCGCGATCGTCGAAGGGCGACGCGTCATCGTCTCGAAGCGCGGCGCGGAGATCACGATTCTTCCGCTGGCGATTCGCGTGCGCGGGGGCCGCGAGGTCATCGAGTCGCGCCATCCGACAACCGGCGATCGGCTGGAATTCTACGTGGACGAGTTGGGCGGAATCGACATGGTGTGAAAGGGACTCGGCGCTCGGGCGTCGGGCCTCGAGGGGCAGTGAGCCGTTAGCTTTGCCGAGTGCCGAATCCCGTCTCCGAGGCCTCCCTGATTTCTTCCCCCGCTGTGACGATGTCCACCCGCCCTCACACGACCGTGATCAGCGTGTACGCGGACGAGTCCTGCCTCGGCAACGGACGAGAAGGATCGAATCCCGGCGGCGCGGGCGGATTGATCCAGTGCTTTCTCCCGTCGAAGCCAGCGGCCGTGCAACGCGACTACTGGATCTCCGAGCGCGCGACGACGAACAATCGGATGGCGCTGCGGTCGGCGATCGAGGCGTTTCGTCTGCTGTCGTCGAAGGGGAAGAGTCTCGAGGTCTACTTCACGAGCGACTCGAACTATCTCGTGCAGGGAATGACCTCCTGGACGAAGGACTGGGTCCGGCGCGGCTGGAAACGAAAAGGAGGCGTGCTGGAGAATCTCGAGCTGTGGCAAGAGCTGGTCGACGAGGCATCGGCGCACCAGCACCATTGGCGCTGGGTGAAAGGACACAACAGCCATCCGCAGAACGAGTACGCCAACCATCTCGCGACCCGAGCCGCGCGCGAGCTGACGTCGTCGAGTGGGGCCGAGCCTTCCGGTTTCGATGAGTGGCTCGACGCGCAGCGCGCGCGTGGCAAGATGAAGATGCCCGCCGATGAGCGCCCGGACCCGGCGCGATTCAAGGAGGGCTGCGCGTTACGCGACATCGAAGAGGACAGTCCTCACTGGTAGGCGGTACGTTCACGCTCGCTCTGTCGACCCTCGCCCGGGCACCATGCTCGAATCACCCGCGCCACCTCGCCTGACGCTCAGCATCCTCATCCCGTGCTTCAACGAGGAGGCGACGATCGATCGCACGCTCGACGCCGTGCAGGCGCTCGGCCGCCATCTCGAGGCGAGCGGCATCGTGCTCGAGATGGTCACCGTCGACGATGCCTCGCGCGACCGGACGTTCGAGCGGCTGAGTGCGCGCGCGTCGCAGTCCACGGTGCCCTTCGTGGTTCAACGGCACGCGGAGAATCAGGGCAAGGGTGCGGCGATTCAGACGGCACGCGCGTCGGCGAGCGGTGACATCCTCGTCATCCAGGACGCCGACCTCGAGTACGACCCGACGGACATCCCGCGTCTCATCTCGCCGATTCTCGATGGGAAGGCGGACGCCGTGCTCGGCTCGCGATTTCTCGGCGGCGGCGAGCACCGCGTGCTCTACTTCTGGCACCGGCTCGGCAACGGCGGGCTCACGCTGCTGTCGAACATGTTCACCAACTTGAACGTGACGGACATGGAGACGGGGTACAAAGCATTCACGCGCGATGCGTTCCGCATCATGCACCTGACGAACCGGCGGTTCGGCATCGAGCCGGAGATCGTCGCCCGATTGGCACAGATGGGCGCGCGGGTGTACGAGGTGCCGATCAGCTATCACGGACGCACGTACGAGGAAGGGAAAAAGATCACCTGGCGCGACGGCGTGGCCGCACTCGGCCACATCTTGCGCGCGCGATTCTCGGCCAGTCGGCAGCCGAAGTTAGTGCGGCCGCTGCACCCAGCGTTGGCCGCGAGCGATGCCACGCCGGCCGCGCCGAGCGCCAAGGCATCCTGATCGCGCTCGACGCACGCGGGCGCACGGCATAGTTTCCGCGAGCGTGGCGTGCAGCGCACACCTGCCACGCACGCCTTCGACGCTCACCTTGGACGCATCGATCATGGATGATCTCGACCGCCTGTTCCGGCGTCTCGTGCAGAACATTCGCAACGGCTATCCCGAATACCTCACGCGTCCGTTCGAGGTCTCGGAGCTGGTGCAGAACCTCGTGCCGTACCGGCACAATCGCCGTGAGCTGGAAATCGAGACCAACGGCGACTACGAGCTCGCGATCTGCCGCCTGCTCATGGGCGAGCGCGACTACGCCACCGTCGACGACACCGTGCGCGAGGGCATTCGGCGCGAAGTCGAGACGCCGAATCCCAACACCGCCATCTTTCGCGAGTACGCCGCATCGCGCGTCACGCTCGCACCCGATGCGCTACGCCGCTTCGACGTGCTGGCGACTGGTGCCACGGCGAGTGTCGCCGGCGGCGGATCGGAGCCGATGCACGCGACGCCGGTCGTGAATCCGTATCCCCGCACGCCGATCAATACGCGAGTGCCGGGCGCGCAATCGCCACCGCCTCAGTCACCCTCGGCGCCGTTTCCGCCCCCGCCTCCGCCTCCCGCTCCCGCTTCCCCTCCCCAAGCACCGAGGATGCCCGTGTCCGCTCCGACTCCGTCCGCGCCGCAGGCCGCGCAAGACCGCCAAGGTCAGCCGACCGCGCCGCAGCCGCGGCAGAGCACGGCCGCCGGCTCCGGCGGATGCCGGTATTGCGGAGGCGCGCTACCGCAGGGGCGGCGCGTAGTCTTCTGCCCACACTGCGGGCAAAATCTCACGATTCAGCGCTGTCCCGCGTGCGCGAGCGAGCTCGAGCTCGGGTGGAAGTTCTGCATCACCTGCGGGCGCGGAGTCTCAGCCACGTGACGTGGTGCGCGATTGTCTAGAGTCGCGATCATCGCCGGCGACGGGATCGGACCCGAGGTCGTCGGCGAGGCGTTGAAGGTGCTGGAGGCGGTCGAGCAGGTCTTTCATCCCGGCATCGCGATCGACCGGCTTCCCTATGGCGCGGATCACTATCTCGCGACCGGCGTGACGCTGCCGCCCGGCGAGATGCAGCGGCTGGGCGCCGAGTACGACGCGATCTTCGTCGGCGCGCTCGGCGATCCGCGGGTGCCGGGCAACGAGCACGCTCGCGACATTCTGTTGGGCATGCGCTTTCAGCTCGATCTCTACGTGAACGAGCGGCCGGCGCGCCTGTTCGACGATCGATTGACGCCGCTCAAGGGAAAGACGACGGGCGATATCGACCTGATGATCTTTCGCGAGAACACGGAAGGTCTCTACGTCTCCGTCGGCGGCACGTTCAAGCAAGGCACGCCCGATGAGATCGCGATCGCCGAAGAGCTCAACACGCGAAAGGGCGTCGAGCGCATCATCCGCCACGCGTTCACGTGGGCGACCGAGAACCGCAAGACGCGCGTAACGATGGCCGACAAAGCCAACGCCATCGCCGCGCACGGACTATGGCGCCGAGTGTTCGAGGAGGTGGGCCGCGAGTTTCCGGCGATCATGCGCGACACCCGCTACGTCGACGCCATGGCGATGGATCTGATCCGCGCGCCTGAGACGTTTCAGGTCATCGTCACGGGCAATCTCTTTGGCGACATTCTCTCAGACCTCGCTTCGATGCTCGTCGGCGGACTCGGCGTGGCGCCGAGCGCGAACAGACATCCGGGCAAGATCGCGATGTTCGAGCCCGTGCACGGCAGCGCACCGCCGCTGGTCGGCAAGGACGCGGCGAATCCGATGGCCGCAATCCTCTCGCTCGCCATGCTGCTCGCGACGCTC
This sequence comes from Gemmatimonadota bacterium, assembly GCA_030948535.1. Classification (GTDB taxonomy): domain Bacteria; phylum Gemmatimonadota; class Gemmatimonadetes; order Gemmatimonadales; family Gemmatimonadaceae; genus JALZAE01. Next base: position 4,574 of record JALZAE010000606.1, read on the forward strand.
GGCGCGAAGGACGCCGCGGATGCCGTCGAGCGCGCCGTGCGCGCCGCGATTGCGGTGGGGATCACGACATCGGACCTCGGCGGCAGCCGCGGATTGCGAGAGGTCGGGGATTGGATCGCGGAGCGCGTTCGCAGCCGCGGATGATCGCCGCAGACAAGCGAAAAGCAGCCGCGGATTTGCGCAAATCGACGCGGATCGATCATCTGGGGGAAAGAGGTGGCTTCGGACCGTAAGCGCATCTCTTTGTTTTGTTTTGAACCGAACAAACAAAAAGAATTGAGGCGCGACCTGCGCAGCTGGTCCACCCTCGTACGACGAACCAAAACTGCGTCCAAGTGCGTGCATCCGCGGCCGCCTTTAGCCGGAGACGTTCATCGGCGGCTAGTTGTCGATCCGCGGCCGTCCGGTCATCTTTCGAGCATGTGATGCTGCCGCGAACGCGGCGCTCCTCTACTCAAGATCGGACGAATTCCCGTGGCGACTCAAGGCTCCAATCGCGATATCGTGTTCCTGTCCGCCGTTCGGACGCCCTTCGGCACGTTTGGCGGCACGCTCAAGGATTTCAGCGCGGTCGACCTGACCGTCTTCGCCGCCAAGTCGGCGATGCATCGGGCGGGCGTCGAGCCGAATCAGATCCAGCATTCGGTTTTCGGCAACGTGCTGCAGACGACCTCCGACACCATCTACTTCGCCCGTCACGTGGCGCTCAAATCGGGGTGCCCGATCGAGACGCCAGGGCTGACGGTCAATCGTCTCTGCGGCTCCGGCTTCCAGGCGATCGTGAACGGGGCGCAGGAGATTCTGCTCGGCGACGCCGACGTCTGTCTGGTCGGCGGTGGCGAGTCGATGTCGCAGGCGCCGCACATGGCGCGCGGTCTGCGCTGGGGCGTGCCCCTCGGCACCAACCCGGCGCTCGAGGATTCGCTGTGGGAATCGCTCAAGGATCCAGTCGCCGGATGCTCCATGGCGGAGACGGCGGAGAATCTGGCGGAGCAGTACAAGCTCGACCGGAAGTACGTCGACGAGTACGCGCTTCGCTCGCAGCAGCTCGCGAAAGAGGCGTGGGAGAAGGACGTCTTCAAGGATGAGATCGTCGGCATTCCGGTGAAGAACCGGAAGACGAAGCAGATGGATGAATTCAAGCGCGACGAGCATATGCGGCCCGACACGAGCGCCGAGGGGTTGGCGAAGCTGAAGCCCGTGTTCCGCGAGACGGGCGTGGTGACCGCCGGCAACGCGTCCGGTATCGGCGACGGCGCGGGCGCGCTCGTGATCTCGAGCAACGAGTGGGCGAGCGCGAACGGAAAGAAGCCCCTCGCGCGGTTGATTGCGTGGGGCGTGGCCGGCGTCGATCCAAAAATCATGGGGATCGGGCCCGTGCCGGCATCGCGCATTGCGCTCGCGCGCGCGGGAATGTCGCTCGACCAGATGGATCTGATCGAGGTCAACGAGGCCTTCGCGCCGCAGGTATGCGCCGTCGAGAAGGAGCTCAAGATCGATCGCGACAAGTTCAACGTGCACGGCGGCGCGATCGCGATCAGCCATCCGCTGGCGGCGTCGGGTGCCCGCATCACGACGCATCTAATTCACGCGCTGCGAGCCGCGGGCAAGCGCTACGGACTGGGCAGCGCGTGCATCGGCGGCGGTCAGGGGATCACCGTCATCCTCGAGGCACTGTGATCGCGCCGCGTGCTCGGGCCGCTCTGCTCGCCTGCGCGGCGGCGCTCGTCGCGTCGTGCGCATCGGGTGGCGGCGGTGGAGCAAGTTCGTCCTCCGGGCCGGACGGCGGAGCGTTGCCGGCGCGCGCGGACGCGGCGTGGCCGGTGAATCGGCGCGAAGGCGTCGACGCCTGGCTACACGCCTTCGCGATGGTCTCGAGCGACACGACCATCGTGCCGTACTTCAAGCGCGGCTATCGCGATCAGATGGTCGTGCTCAAGAATCGCGGCAACGTGATGTCGAACCTGGACGTGAATAAAGATCGCCTGCTGGCGGGACTAGCTCGGAATCCGCAGCTCACGGGCGCGCAGTTCCTCCCGCTGTATTTCGGGACGTGGGAGCAGTTCAATGCCGCGATCGATTTGTTCCTCCGGGCCGATGGCAATCCGCGCGCGGCGCAGAACGAACAAGATGCGCAAGTCATCGCGCTTTTCGCCGGCGCCTTCTCCACGGCGGCCGACCGCGCCTGGCTGCAGCTGTTCGTCAACGGCGCGCGCGATGAGTACACGAAGTTCTATCACAACTATTGGCTGCAGATGCAGCGCGAACGGGCGCCCGTGCTGGCGCGCGTCGATACGCTTTGGCAGAAGACGTACTTCCCGAAGCTGACGCGCTATCTGCGCAACACGCAGTTCGCGTCCGGCACGCTGCTCGTCTCGCTACCGCTCGACGGCGAGGGGCGTACCATCACCGGCGGCGCACAGACAAACACGGTCGCCGTCTCCTTCCCCGAGACGGAGAGCGCGGCGATCGAAGCGGTGTACGTCTTCGTGCACGAGGCGACGGCGCCGGTGATCGGTAGCGCGGTGAACGACAACATCACGCCGGCGGAACAGCGTATGGGCGTCGGCGAGCGATATCAAAGCGCCGCGGCGGTACAAGCCGGCGCGATGCTGATCAAGCGCGTCGCGCCCGAGCTGCTCGCCGGCTATGCGCAGTACTACCTCAAGTCGGCCGCCTCGAGCGCCGCTGTCGGAGCCGATCCGATCGAAGCGCTCCAGCGTCTCTTTCCACTGCCGCAAGCGATCCGCGACGCGATTGGCCGGCAGCTCGACGTCGTGCTCGGCGGGATCTGAGCGCGCCGTGGCAGACGAAAGCCCGCCGCTTCCAGCTCGCCCATCGGTTCTCGACCGCGCGGCGCTCGAGCGCGTTCTCGCGCGCGCGAGCGAGCTGCAAGCGCGCGCCGCCGAGCCGGGCGATGCGCTGAGCGAACAGGAGATTCTCGATCTCGGCAAGGAAGTTGGAATCTCGTCGGATCATCTGCGGCAAGCGCTGGCTGAGGAGCGCACGCGCGTCGCGGTGCCGGAGGAGGCGGGATTTACGGGCAAGCTCTTTGGTCCCGAACGCGCGAGCGCGCTTCGCACGGTGAGCGGTACGCCGGAGGCTGTGCTCGCCGCGCTCGACACCTGGATGCAGCGCGATGAGACGCTCACCATCAAGCGCCGCTTTCCGGATCGCGTCGTGTGGGAATCGCGACGCGACTGGATGGGCACCTTCAAGCGCGGCATGAACATCGGCGGCCGAGGCTACACGCTGAGCAGGGCGAATGAGGTCGCCGCCACGGCCGTAGGGTTGGACGGCGGACGCGTGCTCGTTCGGCTCGATGCGGATTTATCTCATCGCCGGCGCATGCGAGTGCGCGAGAGCGCCGGCGTGGCCGCGCTCGGCGCCGCCTCATCGACCGGCTTCATGGCGATGGCGTCGCTGACAGTCGTGCACGCGGCGGCGGTGCTCGTGGCGGTGGCGGGGATCGCGCTCGTTCCGCTCGCCGTTGGCGTCGGCGGCGCGTACGCCATCGCGCGGTCGCACCACGGACATGCGGCACGGATGCAGCTCGCGCTCGAGCAAGTGCTCGACCGCCTCGAGCATGGCGACATCAGACGGCAGGGCCCGACGCTGCTCGACGCACTCGGCGCCGTGCGCGCACTGAAGTAGGATCGCGATCGATCATCGGACCTCACTACGAGACAACGAATGCCTGAAATCAAGAAGGTCGGCGTACTAGGCGGAGGGTTGATGGGGAGCGGCATCGCGCAAGTAGCTGCGCAGTCCGGCTTCACCACCGTGGTGCGCGAAGTCTCCGACGCGCTGGCGACGCGCGCCCGCGGCAGCATCCAGAAAACGCTCGACAAGGGAATCGAGAAGGGTAAAGTCACCGCCGAGCAACGCGACTCGACCATGGGACAGCTGAGCTTCACCACCGAGGTCGGAGAGCTCAAGGACTGCGACATCATCATCGAGGCGATCGTCGAGGATCTCGACCTCAAGAACAGCATCTGGAAGCAACTCGACGCGGTCTGCCCGGCGCACACGATCTTCGCGTCGAACACGTCGAGCTTGACCATCGCCGCCATGGCCGCGGCGACGACGCGCGCCGACCGGATGGTGGGACTGCACTTCTTCAATCCCGTGCCGCTGATGAAGCTGGTCGAAGTCGTGCGCACCGTCACGACGAGCCCCGAGACCTTTCAGCGCGCGTTCGACTTCGCGAAGAAGCTCGGCAAGGAGCCGATCGCGGCCAAGGACAACTCCGGCTTCGTCGTAAACCTGCTCCTCGTTCCCTACCTGATCGACGCGATCACCCAGCTCGAGCATGGCGTCGCCAGCGTCGAAGACATCGACAAAGGGATGCAGCTCGGCACCGGATATCCGATGGGCCCGTTCACGCTGCTCGACTTCGTCGGCCTCGATACGACTTACAAGATCGCCGAAATCATGTTCGACGAATACCGCGAGAAGCGCTACGCGCCGCCGCCGCTGCTCAAGCGGATGGTTCTCGCCGGGATGTACGGGCGGAAGAGCGGGAAGGGATTCTACGACTACAGCGTGACGCCGCCGAAGGTGAACTCGCTAGGCTTGTGAAGCGGGTGCGGGATAAAGCCAACGGGGTGCGGCCAAGGTCAGCTTTTCATCTGAGCCGCACCCCGTTCGCC
>JALZAE010000617.1 GCA_030948535.1 Gemmatimonadota bacterium
AGAAGGGAAAATTGTCGCTGCGCGCGAGCGATACGAGCGAACTGGTCTTTCAGGATGTCCATCTTTCGAAGGACGCAATCCTGCCGTCATCGGGCGGGATCAAGAGTCCGCTGATGTGCCTGACCCAGGCGCGATACGGCATCTCGTGGGGCGCGATCGGCGCGGCGATGGCGTGCTATGAGGAAGCGGTGAGCTACGCCGGCACCCGCGTCATGTTCGACAAGGTCCTCGCGGCGTTCCAGTTGCAGCAGGCGCGACTCGCCGAGATGTTGACCGAGATCGTGAAGGCGCAACTCCTCTCGCTACACCTCGGCCGCCTCAAGGACGCCGGGACCTTCACGCCGCAGCAGGTCTCCCTCGCCAAGCGCAACAACGTCAGCATCGCCACCGACATCGCGCGCGAAGCCCGGCGTCTGCTCGGCGCCAATGGGATTCTGGCCGAGTACTCCAGCATGCGGCACATGGCGAATCTCGAGAGCGTGTACACCTACGAGGGGACGCACGACGTGCACACGCTCATTCTGGGACAGGCGATCACGGGGCTCAACGCCTTCAAGTAGTCCTAGCTCTCGGCAGCATCGTTTTGCATGTTATCCCGTCCGTCCAGACGAGGCTCGCCATGTCCGTTGCCGCGAGCAGTCCGCGGCGCGCTTTGTATGGCGCATTCGGAGCGGCGTTGGTTCTGATTGTCGGCGCTGCGTGCGACTCGCCGAAGAAAGCACAGGCGCGCGCCGACACGAGCGCGGCGGTCGTCGCAGCAAACCTGCCCGTGATGCTCCGCGTCCCCGCCGACTCCACCATCCCGTCGGGGCCATTTGGCGCCTCGATCCGGCGGGGGCGCGCGATCTTCAACGCGACGCGCGACTCTCTTCCAACGCACGTCGGCAGCAACTTGCGCTGCGCGAGCTGTCATCTCGACGGCGGTGCTCGCGCCGACGCGGCGCCCCTGGTCGGTGTCTCGATGCGCTACCCGCAATATCGTCAGCGCAACGCCTCCATCATCCGAATCGAAGAGCGCGTGAACGATTGCTTTCAGCGCAGCCTCAACGGCACCGCCATCGCGTGGGACAGCGGCGAAATGCGCGACATCGTCAGCTACCTCTCGTTTCTGTCGAGAGGCGTGGTGTCACCCGGTATCGTTCCCGGCCAAGGGCTTCGCGCGATGCCCGGGCTTCGCGGCGACTCCGCGCACGGCTCGATGGTGTTCGACGCGAACTGTGCGCGCTGCCATGGCCCCGACGGCGCCGGCACCGTGATCGCTCCCGCATTGTGGGGTGCGCGGTCGTACAACATCGCGGCAAGCATGGCCCGCGCCAATAGCGCCGCATCGTTCATCAAGCACAACATGCCGTTCGACAAGCCGAAATCGCTCAGCGATCAAGATGCGTTCGACGCGGCGGCGTACATCAACTCGCACGCGCGGCCGGACTTCAAGGGAAAGGAGAACGACTGGCCAAATGGCGACGCGCCGGCGGACGTGCCATACAAGACGAAGAAGTCGGAGAAGGACAGGTAGCAGGTGCAGGTGATGGAGCTTTACTCACTCACTCTACCGGAGGCCCCCCCATGACTTCTATGCCAGAACATCTCACTCCTCGCCGGTCGTTTCTCGGCCGGATCACCGCCGGCGCCGTCGCGCTCGCGGCGGGGGTGAAAACGCTCGACGCCGAGACGATCGGCGCGAGCACCGCGTCGCCCTTCGATGAGTCGTGGCTCAACACGCTCAACGGCAAGCACAAGCAGATGGTGGATGCGCAGGCCGTGAACGATGGCTGGCCGCTCGCCTTCGCCGGCACGTTTCTCAACTCGAACCACGAAGCGTACAACCTGCCCGACAATCAGATCACTTCGGTCGTCGTGCTGCGCCACTTCGCGATGCCACTCGCGCTGAACGACGCCACGTGGGCCAAGTACCACATCGGCGACATGATCAAGATGATGGACCCGCAGACCAAGACGCCTTCGGCCCGCAACATCTACTTCAAGCCGAAGCAGGGCGACATGATGATGGACCAGATGTCGATCGACAAGCTGATGGCACGCGGCGTCGTGTTCGTCGCTTGCAACGTCGCGCTCACGGTCCTCAGTGGCATGGCCGCGAAGGGCGCCGGCGTCACTGCCGACGTCGCGAAGAAGGAATGGATCGCCGGTCTGCACCCCGGTGTGCACCTCGCCGCGTCCGGCGTGCTCGCCGTCAACCGATCGCAAGAGAAGGGATGTACGTATTGCGCGGGTGGGGGGTGAGCTGAACACCCAGGTGCGAGGTGTTAGGTCTGACACCTAACACCTCACACCTGCGTCCATTAAGTTTTCCCCCATGAAAATCGCCGTATGCATTAAGCG
>JALZAE010000275.1 GCA_030948535.1 Gemmatimonadota bacterium
GCACATCCCCGGACTGAAGGTCGTCGCACCGGGCACGCCGTACGACGCGAAGGGTCTGCTCAAGAGCGCCGTGCGCGATGACAATCCGGTCATCTTCCTCGAAGGGGAGATGCTGTACAACACGAAGGGCGAAGTGCCCGACGAGGAGTATCTCATCCCGATCGGCAAGGCTGAGGTGAAGCGCCAGGGCGGCGACGCCACGATCGTCACGCACGGCAAGATGGTGCTCGTCGCCATGACCGTCGCCGATCAGATGGCGAAGGAAGGGATCGGCATCGACGTCGTCGACCTGCGCTCGATCCGGCCGATGGATGTCGAAGCGATCGCGCAGTCGGTACGCAAGACGAATCGCGCCGTCGTGCTCGAGGAAGGGTGGGAGCTCTGCGGCGTTGGGGCGCAGGTGGTCGACTTCATTCAGCGCGAGTGTTTCGATGATCTCGATTCGCCCGTGCTGCGCGTTCATCAAGCCGACGTCCCGATGCCTTACGCGAAAAATCTCGAGCGAGCGGCGAAGCCGGACGCGGCGAAGCTCACCGCCGCGCTCCGCAAAGTGATGTACCTCGAATAGCGCTGCTCGTCACGTCGCACTGTACCCGTTGCGCACGAGATCCAAATGGCTACGAAGGTCGTGATGGAAGCCCTGTCGCCCACGATGGAAGAAGGGCGGCTTGTGAAGTGGCTGAAGAACGAAGGCGACGCCGTCACCAAGGGCGACGTGCTGGCGGAGGTCGAGACCGACAAGGCGGTGATGGAGCTCGTCGCCCGTGGCGACGGCATGCTTCGGAAGCGTCTCCTCGGCGAAGGTGATACGGCGCCCGTCGGCACGCTGCTCGCCGTTATCGCCGCCGCCGACGAGAACATTGATGCGCTGGTCGGCACGGCCGCGGGCGCGGCGAAGACTGAAGCGGATGGCGCCGCCACGGCGTTGGCACCAAAGGCCGAAGCGCCCGCGGCCGCGGCGGCGTCCGGACCATCGCAGGGTGAGCTCTCAATGCCCGCCCAAGAGCAGGAGAAGGCGCAGGAGAAAACGCCGGCGCGACTTGGCAACGCTGCTCCGCGTCACCAGGATCCGCCTCTTCCGCAACCGGCGACCGAGCAAGCTCCCCACGCCGCGCACGCCGACGGCGCGCCGGATGATCAGGCCGCCGGAGATGGCGAGGGCGCCAAATCGTCACCACTCGCGCGACGGCTGGCATCGGAGGGCGGGCTCGACCTGCGCGCCGTGCGCGGCAGCGGACCGGGCGGCCGGATCATCAAGCGCGACATCGAGGCGGCGATCAAAAGTGGCGGTGCGAGCACCGCGCCCGCGGCGCCGGCCCAGGCACCCCGTGCAGTCGCGCCACGCTCCGCGATCGAAGGCGACTATCAGGACGTGCCACTCTCAATGATTCGGAAGACCATCGCGAAACGCCTTGCCGAATCGATCGGTCCGATTCCGACATTCTATCTGACGGCGGAGTTCGATCTGGAGCGCGTCGCCGAAATGCGCCAGGCGATGGCGGCGATGGGCGACGAGTACAAGGTCAGCATCAACGACATCATCCTGAAGGCGGTCGCCACCGCGCTCGCGCAGCATCCGGAGGTGAACGCGCACTGGCTCGGCGACAAGATCCGCAACTTCGCGCGCGTGCACATCGGCATGGCGGTGGCGATCGAGGAGGGACTGATCACTCCCGTGATCTTCGACGCCGACCGTAAGCGCCTGAGCGAGATCTCGCGCGAATCGCGCGATCTGGCGAAGCGCGCGCGCGAGCGGAAGCTCAAGCCGGAGGAGTACACCGGCTCGACCTTCAGCGTCAGCAATCTCGGGATGTTCGGCATCGACCAGTTCACCGCGATCATCAATCCACCCGAAGCCGGCATTCTCGCCATCGGCGCGATGGAAGAAAAACCCATCGTGCAGAATGGCGAAGTCGTCATCCGAAAGCGCGTGCGGTTGACGATGAGCTGCGATCACCGCGTGATCGACGGCGCCACGGGTGCGAAGTTCTTGCAGACGTTGAAGAAGATGTTGGAGAATCCTTTAATGTTGGTTTATTGAGAGCGGGTGTAGGGTGGGGGGTGTTGGGTGTGGTTAAG
>JALZAE010000635.1 GCA_030948535.1 Gemmatimonadota bacterium
GCGCGACCAGAACCACGTCTTCTCGGGGATGTACGCCACAGGCCGCACTGGCCGGCTCGATGTCATCACGTTGCACAGCGAGCCCGAGCATCCCCGCGGCCGGTTCGTCTCCGGCAACTACTTCTCCGTGCTGCAGGTGCCCGCGCTCGCCGGACGCACCTTCTCCGCCGAGGAAGACAAAGTGCCGGGCGCGGATCCGGTCATCGTGATCAGCCACGCCTACTGGCAGCGGCAATTCGGCGGCGAGCGCAGCGCGATCGGCCGCTCGATCAAGATCAACGGCGCGCCGTTCACCATCATTGGCATCGCTTCGGAAGGATTCTCCGGCGACCTCATCGGGCAGGCCATCGACCTCTGGATTCCCATGATGATGCAGCCGACGATCATGCCGCATAGTCCGTGGCTCACGGATCGCAGCACCGGCTGGCTGCTGATGATGGGACGATTGTCGCCCGGCGTATCGCTGGAGAAAGCGCGCGCCGAGATCCAGACGTTGGGCAAGCGATCGCTGCTCGACCACGCAACACCCCGCCAGCGCGGGGGACTCGAGCGCAGCCTGCGAGACGAGCCGGTGATGGTCGGGCCGGGCGCGCAAGGATTCTCGTACTATAGAAAGGCGTTTGCGCCGGCGCTCTTCACGCTGCTCGCCGCCGTCGGGCTCGTGTTGCTCGTCGTCTGTGCGAATGTCGCCAACGTGATGTTGGCGCGCGCCACCGGTCGCGGCCGGGAGATCAGCGTGCGCATGGCACTCGGCGCGGGCCGTTTGCGCCTCGTGCAGCAGCTGTTGACCGAGAGCGGCTTGCTCGCCCTCGCCGGCGGCGCGCTCGGCTTGCTCGTCGCCACCTGGGGGAGCTCGGCGCTGCTGAAGCTTGCCGGCGGAGGCAAACGTCCCATCCCGCTCGACGTGCATCTCGACGGACGCATGCTCGCCTTCACCGCACTCCTCTCGCTCACGACCGCAATTCTGTTCGGGCTGGCACCAGCGCTGCGCGGCACGCGCGTGCAGCTGGCCACCGCGCTCCGTGCGCAGGGACGCGGTATTGCCAGCGCGGCCAGTGGTCCGGCGAGACTACCTCTGGGAAAGCTCCTGGTGATCGCGCAGGTCGCGCTGTCGATGCTGCTGCTCGTCGGGACGGCGATGCTGGTGCGCAGCATGCAGCGGCTCGAGAATGCCGACGTCGGGCTCGCGCGCGATCAGCTCATCATCGCGACCATCGACGGCGGACGGAGCGGGTACGCCGGCCCCAAGCTCGCTGCGCTGATGCGCGATCTCACCGAGCGCGCGTCACGGGTGTCGGGCGTGTTGGCGGTGACGATGTCGGAGAATGGCATCTTCAGCGGGACCGAATCGGGAACGACGCTACAGGTCGAGGGCTACACCGCGCACGCGGACTCCGACACCGCCATCGCCTACGACGATGTCGGCCCGAACTACTTCCACGCGCTTGGCGCGCACCTGCTGCTCGGCCGCGACTTCGAGCCGCGCGACAACGAGACGGGCCCCAAGGTCGCGATCATCAATGAGACCATGTCGCGCTACTTCTTTCCGAAGGGCGGCGCGGTGGGCCGGCACATCACGTCAGACAGCGCCGTCACCTTCGAGATCGTCGGTATCGTCGCCGATGTGAAAGCCGAAGGCGTTCGGGACAAGCCGGTGCGGCGCGCCTATTTCCCTGCCGTGCAGATGCGCCAGCTGCCGTCGCAGTTCAACATGGAGTTTCGGACGACGGGAGATCCGGCGCGGTCGGTGGTTCCGATCAAGAAGGCACTGCTCAGTGTCGATCCATCGCTCGTCGTGCTGTCGATCGATCCGCTGCCCGATCTCATTCGCGAGTCCATCAGCCAGGACCGGCTCGTCGCGCAGGTCGTGACCTTCTTCAGCGCCCTGGCGCTCGCGCTGGCTGCACTCGGTCTCTACGGCGTGATGGCGTACGCCACGCTCCGTCGCACGAGCGAGTTCGGTCTCCGCCTCGCACTCGGTGCGCAACCGGCAGATGTCTCTCGGATGGTTCTGCGCGAAGCGATGATGCTCGTCGCCGGCGGGATCGTGGTCGGGATACCGGTGGCGCTCGGCGCCATGCGCTTGATGCGGACGCAACTATTCGGAGTAGAGCTGATCGATCCTCCCTCCATCATCGTCGCGCTGCTCACGCTCGCCGCGAGCGCGGCACTCGCCGGCTGGCTGCCAGCGCGCCGAGCGGCGCGGGTGGGACCATTGGAGGCGCTGAGAACTGACTAGACGGAGGTGTTAGGTCTGAGGTGTTAAGGTGTTGAGAGCGCCAATGAGATCTGCCCGCCGCCCTCAACACCTCGCACCTAGCACCTAACACCTTTGTTCCGGTGTACAGTTCTACGTGCCGCTCCCACGTCTCCAACTCACCATGCCGCACGCGGTCGAGCGCGGCGAGCAAGTCGGCGGCGTCATCGCGTCGGCAGTGCTCACTGTTGGACTCGTGGCCGCCATGGCGATCTCGGTGCGCGGATATCACCACGAGATTGAGAGTGGTCCGCGCGTCGCCGGCGAGCCGGTCACGCGCGAGCAGGTGACATTCGTGCAGCCGCGTGACATGCCGGCGCCCGTCGTGCCGCTACCTCGCGTGACACCACAGTCGCGTGTCGTCGCGCCGGCGACGCCAGCGCGGACATTGAGTCCGCCACGCGCGAGCGACAGCGCGAGCAATGCTCCGCCTGCGGTGGCGACGAGATCAGTGCCCGGCGACGCTTCCCCTGCACCACCACCAGCGGCCGGGCGCGCGCCGGCATCGAGCTGCGTTGGTCCGTGCGACGCCGGCACGACCGTCGGCGTCCGCACCGCCGCCAAACCGGAGAACGATCGCGACGCGACAATTTCCGCGATCGCCGACGCCATGCGCGCTGCCGCCGCATCATCAGGGCGGCCGACGAGCGGCATGGGCGGGGTCAGCCTCAACGTTGGACTGCCAGGCGGCGGACCATCGCGCGCGCAGCGCAAGCGCGACAGCACCATCAACGCCGACGTCACCGCCCGCCTCGACCGCATCCGCGCCCGCGGAGACAGCGTAGTGAAAGCGGACTCGATCGCGCGAGCACGGAAACCCTAGTGGGGAAGGCGGGTGTGGGGTGTGGGGTGTGGTTGGCGCGAAGATCTCTGAGCTAACC
>JALZAE010000649.1 GCA_030948535.1 Gemmatimonadota bacterium
CATGCTCGGCGGTGGCCAGCACGTGCGTGCTTCCCTCGCCGCCGACGGTCAGCACCTTGTCGCCCGCGATCAGGCCGCCGAGCAGCCATTCGAGGGTGCGCACTTTGTTGCCGCCGAAGGCGTCGGCATTGAGATCGTCCCGTTTTACCCAAAGATCGCCGCGCAGCGACGCATGGACGATGCGCTCGATCGGCGACGGAAATTGGCCGAGCGATGCACGAGGTAGCGTGGCGAGCGCCGGATAGCGGCGAACGAGAGGGCTCAAGGGCAGATGTCAGATGTCAGATGCAGATGTCGGCGACGGCGCGTCGGAGTGGCGTCCTCACTGGTTGTCAGTGCTGACATCGACAGCTGACGTCTCGAACACAACCGTGGGTGCACACCGTCCACGCATCTCACCATGTTAGCTTACGCGATGATGCTTTCCGAGAACCAAGAAGCGCACGCCCAGCACCAGGCGGCCTTTCTCGACACGCCGGACGATGCCGCGAAGTGGTTGGCCGGGATCAAGGACACCCCAGAGCTCGCGGTCGACACCGAGGGAGCGAGCTTTCATCGCTTCGTGGACCGCGTGTACCTGCTCCAGTTGAGCACGCGCGAGGTCAATGGGATCATCGATCCGCTCTCCGTGCCCGCGCCCGCCGAGCTCGGTCGGCTGCTCGAGTCGCCCGACGTCGAGATCGTCTTCCACGATGCTGACTACGATCTACGTCTGCTGCGGCAGGACTATGGGTGGCGCGTGCGCCACATCTTCGACACGCGCGTCTCGGCCCAGCTCCTGGGGATCAAGAGCTTCGGATTGGGCGCGCTGCTCGAGCACTATTTCGGTGTGAAGCTGGAGAAGAAATTCCAGCGCGCCGATTGGTCGATGCGGCCGCTGTCCCAGGGGATGCTCGACTACGCGGTGCACGACACCGCTTATCTCCTCGAGCTCCGCGACACGATGCGCGCCGAGCTCGAAAACGCCGGGCGCATGGAGTGGGCACGCGAAGAGTTCGAGCGCCTCGAGTCGACCCAGTGGAGTGAGGCCGAGGATCCCGATGCATTCCTTCGCATCAAGGGCACGCGCGACCTCACGCGCCGCGAGCTCGCGCTCTTCCGCGAGCTGGTTAAGTGGCGCGACGAAGTGGCCCGCGTCTTGGATCGCGCGACTTTTCGCGTCGTCGGCAACGAGGCGCTGCTCGAGGCGGCGCGTAAAGTGCCGCGCAGCGCGAGCGATCTGATCGCGGTGAAGGGAATGCCGCGCGCCTTGGTCGAGCGGGCCGCCGGCGACATCATCGCGGCGCTCGACCGCGGTCTTGCCGTTCCCGACGCGGAGCTGCCGCGCTTTCCGCGCGGTGCGCGCTGGGACCGCGACCCCGACTTCGACGAGAACGTCAATCGCCTCAAGGCGGTTCGTGATGCGGCGGCGACGCGCCTCGAGCTCGATCCCGGCGTGCTCTGCTCACGCGAGCGGCTCGAGCTCATCGCGCGCCGCAAGCCTCGCAGTGTCGACGACCTTCGCGAGATTGACGGCCTACGCCGCTGGCAGATCGGCGTGCTGGGCGAGGAGATGGTGCACGCGCTCAGCCCCTATCGCTGAGGCAACCTACAGCCCGAGGTAGGACCGGATCCGCGGCTCGATGCGATCCGGGGTCCAGAAGGGCGACCAGACGAGATTGATCGCGACGTCGGTCACGCCCGGAACGGCGCGCACCGCCTCTTCGGCCTTCGTCATGATCTCGGGACCCGAGGGACAGCCCGGGGACGTCAACGACATGTCGATCGCGACCGAGCCCTCGTGCGCGTTCACCTCATAGACGAGCCCGAGATCGACAATGTTCAGATTGAGCTCCGGGTCCTTGACCTTGCGGAGCGCGGCCTTGATCTGATCCGCCGTGATCATCCCCACCGGAGGCGGCTCCTTCTCATCGTTGTCGGTCACGGGCGGCTCGGGCGTCGTCATGTGATGCAAACTAACAGGTGGGAACGACGAACGCCCGGCAGTCTACATGGCCGGGCGTTTCATCGGTGCGGCGTGCGGCGTGCGATGAGACGTTAGCGGTGCGCGACCCGCTTGCCCGACTTTGTGGCGACATGTGACTTGGCCTTCGTCCGCGATTTGCTCGCCTTTGCCTTGCTCCCGGCTTTGCCATGCTTGCCGCGCGTCGAGACCTTGGCGTGGTGCCGGCGCTTGTGGCGCTCGGGACGATTCCAGTTGCGTGCGAGATCCGCTCGGAAGTGCGCGGGCATCGCCGCGATCTCGCCACCGCGGTCCATCACCGCCAGTGATGCCAGGTCCGCCAGATCCGCGCGAACATCCGAGATCACCTGCGCCGGACGCTTCGCCCGTGCGGCATGCACGCGGTTCGTGAGAAGCACCACGAACATCTGCGCATCCGGATCGATCCACAGCGACGTGCCCGTGTAGCCCACGTGGCCGTACGAGTGATCGCCGAGGAAACGGCCCGAGCCCCATTGGCCATCGGCCATCGCCCAGCCAAGTGCACGGCTGCCCGCCGCACGCTGCGTGAAATACTTGATCGTCGAATCGCTCAGCACGCGCGTCCCGTTGTACACGCCGCCGTTGAGCATCATCTGGGCGAAGATCGAGAGATCGGCCGCGGTGCTGAACAGCCCCGCATGTCCGGCGATGCCGCCGAGCGCATAGGCGTTCTCGTCGTGCACTTCGCCGCGGAGCGGATAGCCGCGCGGCGGCGTCAGCTCGGTGGGCGCGATATGCGCCTTGAGGGAATCCGCCGGCCGGAAGAAGGTGTTGTTCATTCTCAGCGGCCCATACACACGCTCGGCCAGGAACACATCGAGCGGCTCGCCCGATATGGCCTCGACCACCATGCCGAGCGTGATCGCGCCGAGGTCCGAGTAGATGTAGCAATCACCCGGCTTGCAGACGAGCGGCGTGCCGAGCACGGAGAGCTTGGTCGCGGTGGGATCGTGCGGCAGGCGCCAGAGGTCGCGATCGGCCGGAAGGCCCGAGCGATGCTCGAGCAGCAGCCGCAGCGTCACGGCATCCTTCCCTTCGCCCTGAAAGTCGGGGAGGTAGCGGCTGACGGGAGCATCAAGGTCGATCTTGCCGTCGTCGAAGAGGACCATGATCGCGGTCGTCGTGCCGACGACTTTCGTGAGCGAGGCGAGATCGTAGATCGTCTCGTCGGCTTTCACGTGCTCGTCCGCCGTGTCCCAGCTGAGGCGACCGAAGCCCTTCTGCCAGACCGCGGCGCCCTTGCGTCCGACGACGACAGCCGCGCCCGGATATCCACCCGCGGTGATGCCGCGATTCACGACGCGATCGATCGAAGCGAGTCGCTTGGCTGACATGCCTACGGCCGCCGGTGTCTTCACCGGAAGCCCGCCACCACCGACGCCCAGCGCCAGGGCCGCAACCAACACAGTCAGCACGTCATCTCCTCGCTACAACGACGCGGACTCGGGTGCATGTGTGCACCCAAGCTCGTACCAGCAAACGCGACAATCGTCTACAATGAGCGACGAACGCGGCGCATGCTACTGCTCATGAGGCGTACTGTTACAGCAGGTAGGAAGTTCCCCGCGCCGCGAACACCCGAGCGAGCGCCGCGTCGACACCTGCGCGGGGAACGGTTTCATCTTAGAAGTATCGGACGCGGACGGCAAGGGAGCGGGGAAAATGAGTCCTCTCGCAAGCTCCAGGGCCGGCAACCTTTGCGTACGCCAATGTGACTGATTCAATGACCAAATGGAAACAGATCACCTCCTGATCCGGCGCGCCATCGAGGGCGATGAGCGATCGCTGCGACTGCTCTGGTCGCAGTATGCTCCGCACATCGATGCGGTGGTGCGGCGCTTGGCCGGCGACGCGGATCTCGCCGCCGACATCGCGCAGGATGTCTGGATCCAGATTTTTAAAGCGCTGCCAGGCTATCGGGGTGACGCGCAGTTCGGAACGTGGGCGCATCGCATCGCGGTGAACCGGACGTTGAACGCGCTGCGCAAGGTGCGCCGGCTGGCGAAGATCGAGGTGGACATCGAGGACGACACCGCGATGGTCACGATCGACAGCGACCGCGCGTTCGTGGCGGCATCGATCGACGAGGCGATGGCAAAGATTCCGCCGGGCGCTCGAACGATATTCGTGTTGCACGACGTCGAGGGATACACGCACGAAGACATTGCCCGTGAGTTGGGGATCACCACGGGCGCATCGAAATCACAGCTGTTCAAGGCACGCGCGAAGCTTCGCCGGCTGCTCGCGCATTTGGTGGACGACACAACGCCGGTTCTAGGGAAGACCTATGCTACACCTCGATCCTGAACGACTGGCCGCTCTGGCCGATGGCGACGCGACCGCGGAAGAAGCCGAGCATCTCGCGCAGTGCGCCGGGTGTTGGCGCGAGCGCGAGGCGCAGCGCGCGCTGGTGAGTCTCGCCGCGGATGCGCGTGCCCAGCTCTCGCCGCCCTTGACCACGTGGGAATCGATCGCCGGCGAGCTGCGCGAGCAGCAGATGTTGCTGCCGCCGCTGGCACGCCGCCGTCCGATGTGGGTGCGCGCGCTCGGACAGGCCGCGGCGGCGGTGGTGCTCGTCGCCGGAGGCGTGGTCGCTGGACGCCGCAGCGTCGACACATCGAACATGGCCGCGGCCACGAGTGCCGACAGCGTCGCGTCGACGTTCGCATCGGCGAAGGACGCGAAGCAGGTGCTCGAGCGTGCCAACCGGCAGTACCAACTCGCGGCCGCGTTCCTGTCCGCGCTCGACACCACGTCGCGCGGCGCGTCGCAACCCGAGATGTATCGCACCCGTCTCGCCGCGCTCGACGCGGTGGCCGGCATCGCTCGCGCCGCCGTGAACGAGGCGCCGCAAGATCCGGTGATCAACCAATACTATCTGGCCGCGATCAATGCGCGGCAGGTCGCTCTTCAACAGCTCAACGGCTCACTCCCGTCGGGCCAAACGCTTGCAGGGTTCTGAGATGAGATGGATCACAGTCACAAGCATCGCGGCGCTCGCGTCGATCACGGTCACGTCGCTCCAGGCGCAGCGCGCCTCGAGCTCGTGCCGTGATTGCGATACGCTGCGAGCAGTAACGCCTCGAGCGGCAACGGGACAGGCGGCCGTGACGCTTGAAGCGAACCGCGTCGAGCTCGCGCGCGCGCAGCGCGATCTCGAAAAGGCGATACAGGCGATTCGCGATCGCCGCGAGCTCCTGGACGACACGTCGCGCGCGGCGCAGGATGAGGTCGCCAAGCTCAAGCGCGATTTGCTCGACGCGCAGCGGCGCGCGAATTTCGAGATGACGCGTCTGATGCGCGAGGACTTGCCGCGCGTGATGGCCCGCACCGAAGCGCGCGCGGCCATGCGCGTGGATCAGGAGCCCCCGGCGGGATGGATCGGCGTGTATTTCTCCGGTGCACCGGATGAGGTCGTTATCTCGAACAACGGCGAGAAGACGGTCAGGTATCACGCCTATCCGCTGATCGTCTCGGTGGAGCCGGGCTCGCCCGCGGAGCGCGCGGGGATTTCCGCCGGCGACCGACTGCTGTCGCTCGGCGGCGTGGACATGACGACGGGTGCGCTATCGCTCGAGCGTCTCTTGCAGCCGGGGCGCACGGTGCCGGTGCGCGTGAAGCGCGCCGGCGATGTGAGAACCGTCGTCGTGAACGTGGGGCGCCGGCCGGACGACTTCGTCTTCACGATGATGCCGCCTCCGGCTCCTGGAACTCCGCCGCAGCCGCCGGTGCTGGAGGGACCCGGCAGTCGCGTGCGCATCATGCGCACGCCGGGGTCGGCACCGGTCGCCACGGTGGCTCCGATGCCGCCAATGCCGCCGATGAGCTTGATGGGTCCGATGGGACTCGCGGGCGCCGAGCTCACACCGATGCAGCCGGACCTCGCCGAGTACTTCGGCACCGGCCACGGGCTGCTCGTCGTTCGGTTGTCGCCGGGCACGCCCGCGGAGCGCGCTGGCCTGCGCGCGGGCGACGTGATCCTCGGCGCGGACGGTACCGAGCTACGTACGATTCGCACCTTTCAGATGGTGCTCGAGCGCGCCGGCGATCGTTCGGTGAAGATCGACTTCCTGCGCAAGCGCGAGAAGAAATCGGCCACGCTCACTTGGTGAGCTTGCGCTCCTCGGGCACCAGCGACGCGTGAATCGCCAACGCCGCCATCGCACCATCGGCGGCGGCGGCGATAGCCAGATGCGGACCAGGCACGATGTCGCCCGCCGCGTAGACGTTGAGCACCGACGTGTGGTAGTGCGCGTCGACCTCCACCAATCCTTCGAGATCGCGCTTGCAGCCAAGCTGCACGCCGAGATCGTCGGCCGGATAGTGCCCGATGGCGAAGAAGATGCGCTCGCAGTCGAGCGACATGCCGCCCTCGAGCTCGAGGCTACGCACCGCGCTGTCCTGCGCGCGTAGCGCGATGATCTTCGTCTCGAGCACGGGGATGTTGAGGGCGTCGAGCTTGGCGAGATCCGGTGCCGCGATGTCGGCCGGCTGGCCGTTCGTGCAGATGACGATCTCGCGCGACCAGGTCGTGAGCGAGAACGCCATACCGGCCGCGCTCCGTCCAGAGCCGATGACGACGATCTTCTTGCCGCGCGCCTCGTAGCCGTCGCAGTCGGGGCAGTGGTGCGCCGTGTCGCCATACACGTGCTCCAGACCGG
This sequence comes from Gemmatimonadota bacterium, assembly GCA_030948535.1. Lineage (GTDB taxonomy): Bacteria > Gemmatimonadota > Gemmatimonadetes > Gemmatimonadales > Gemmatimonadaceae > JALZAE01. Next base: position 6,646 of record JALZAE010000649.1, read on the forward strand.
GGACGTTCGGCCAGATGTCCTTGATGCCGATCGCGAGCAGCAGGCGGCGCGATTCGATCAGATCGCCATTCTCGAGCGTGAGCCGGAAGAGCTCCTCCTCGATGCGCTCGGCGGTACTCACGCAACCGTCGATGAGCGTGGCGCCGACGCGTCGTGCCTCTTTGCGTCCCGTTCCCCGGAGCTCCGCCGGCGTGCAAACCGCGACACCCAGGTAGCCATGAATTCCGCGCGTCTCCCAATTGCGCGGGTCGCCGGAGTCGACGAGCACGACCGACCAACCATATCGCCCTAACCAGATCGCGGCGCTGAGGCCTGCGGGCCCACCGCCGACGATGGCGATGTCACAGGCGGTGGCCGTCGATTGTCGATGTTCGGAGATGGTGCTCACGCGATGTCGGTAGGGGTGGAATGCAAAGGGCTTCGCAATATCGCGAAGCCCATGCCCAAATCCCTAGCGCTGCACACCTTCTGCACCCTGACGGAGAATACTGGTAGCTGTCGAGCACGGCCAATCAACGCGAGAACACTGTCCCGTGAGGTAGCGCCGTGCCGGTGACGCCGTGCGGCCACGTGCGACCGGTCATGGCAATGCCCGGACGATCGCTCCCCGGATCCTTGAATCGCGCGTCGATCGCAAGCCTTCCGGAGGCCGGATCGAAATCGACGACATACAGCCGGTTGCCGTTCGGCTTGGGCACGCCGCCGGAGTTGAGCACGACACGCCTGCCTGAGGGATCGATCGCGATCCAGTGAGGAGCCTCGTCGGCGCCAAACGAGACTGACGAGACCTCTCGCGGATGTTCCGGATCGGTGATGTCGAGTGCGACGAGGGAGTGTGCGTCCGGCACCGGCTGCAACCACCAGTGCCCCGTGAGGATCGGCACGCCGCAGTCCATCCCCTGGAATCCGTTCACGAACGTCGCCGTCGGCGTCGCACTGTCGACATCGCGAACGAGGTAGAGCCCGCAACTGAACGTATGGATGTACACGCTCTTCCCGTCGGGAAGGAGATGCGGCTCGCCAGTGAGCTTCTGCTCATCACCGCGCGGGCCGGGCTTGAGCGCGATGCTCTTCAACAGCTTCAGATCCGACAGACGCCAGACCTGCACCCACTCGGCGGTCGAGACCGTGTCTTCGTGGTCCATGTCGGTGGTGGTGGAGATCGCGCGATCCACGGCGCGCATCTCGATCACGCTGTAAGGGTAGATGCGTTTGTCGGCGATCGCATCATCGACCGCGCTGCCGCTCCGAACCACCGTGCCGCGTTCGTCCATCTCGACCAATCCGCCGGTCTCGTGCCCGGCACCCATGTGCATCGCCGCCCTTCCATTCTTGTCGGTCGATGGGCTCGCCTTGTACTGGTACGTCGCCAAGACGTTGCCGTTCGACAAACGCAGAAAGGTGTGCGGATGACTGAATCCTGCGAGATCGCCGAACTCGGCTAGGATCTTCGGTCGTGTCGGCTCGGTAAGGTCGAAGAGCCACGTCCGCCCCGCGTGGAAGCCGTTCGCGAGCAGATGACCGTTGGCGGGCAATTCAGCTTCCGTGTGATGTGGATGCGTACCGGTGGCGCCGATGGGGAGCGTCGTGACCACGCTGCCATACTTCGCCGATGCGGGATTGGCATCGATCACCGCGAGAAAGTCACTCGCCTTCTCGGCGGAGTCGCCAGCCCAGAGGAAGATGTAGGCCCCCGTCGTTGGAGCCGTTGCCGGGCGACATGCCGCGAGGACGACGAGCGTCGCGATGCCGAGGCCGAGCTTGCGCCAGGGGCGGAGAAGATCGGGCATGGTGGTCGGGGCCGGAGTGATTGCCAAGCGGCGGATGCCGCAATGGTATCACTCGGGAACCGGCGTGTCGTCCACTCGCGCCTACTTAACAGATCCCGCCGGCAGCGTGTAGAGCAGCCGCATCGTCGCCCGGTCGGCCTCGGAGAGATCGCGCACGCGCACGCGCGGCGTCATGATGTTCGTCGTATCCGACGTGTGGTCGAGCCCGAGCAGGTGTCCGACCTCGTGCAGCGCGATCGCCTGAACGGCGCGCGTGTCGAGCGCCTCGCCGCCGTTATGATGCAGCGCGAGCGTGATGTTGCCGTCGACGATCCACCAGCGGCGATCGCGCGCCCACAACGTCTTGCCGCTGATCGGCTCCTTGAAGTGGTCGATCCACACGACGTGGACGTCCGCATCGCTCGAGTCAACGACGAAGATGAATCGGACGGGAATGCCGAGTCCCGACCATTCGTCGAAGGCATCGTGCACGCGCAGGCCGAACGCGGGATCCCAGTCCTTCATGCCGTTGCCTGGAGCGATCCACACGCGCACCGGTTGCCCGACGCGCTCGGGCCAACGGGCGAGCGCCGAGTCGCGCTGCCGGAGAATCTCGCCGATGTAGGTGCCGTGCTCACCCTGCTGCAGGCGGCGACGGACATCGGCGGCGTCGGGATTCGGCCCGCCGAGATCGGCCGGCGCTTCGGTAGCGACGCTGTCCGGCGTTTCCACTTCCTGCGAGATGGTGCCGCGTGCCGCGACCGCACCGCCGGTGGCGACCGTGATGCGCGGCGTCTGCGCCGCTTGCACGGCGACGAACGCGATCACGGGAACGAGGAGGGCGAGCGGAAGGAGATCGATACGCTTCATGGAACCCAGATGACGGCGGGCCGAGGCTACCGGTGTGCGGGAATACACCCGTGCACCGGGCGACGAGAGTCTGGCAATCGTGAAACGATGAACACGCGGGGCAAATCGCACAAAATCAGTCCGTCATATTCACCATGCATGACGAGTATCGGCCTGTCAACGCCACAACTGAATCACTCGATTTCCACCACGTCGGAAGTGTCGTGCCCGCTTCATTTTGTAAGACACGGGAAGAAGGTTGCCGGGTTGGCATCCAACCAAAAACGCCTAATGATTTTCGCCACTCCGCGCTGTTGAGAGCAAGTGCGGTCTGCGTACTGACGGACCGACTCGATCGCCATGAGAGCGTGAAGCGCTTTCGAGCGACAACCCTTCAGCGGCGCCGGCGCGCGAGGGCCCACGCTGCGTGCTCGCGCACCAGCGGCTCGTCGTGCGCGAGCGCGGCCTCGAGCACCGGGATGTCATCTGGCGTGCCGACGTTGCCCAATGCGACGGCCGCATTCCGCGCGAGCCCGCGCCGCTTCGCCCGCTTCATGGGCGAGCCTTTGAAGGCGGTGTAGAACTCGGCCTGCGTCATCGCCAGCAGCTCGCGGGCGAGCATTCGCGCATCCTTGACGCCACCGTCCGGCGTGCCGAGCGCGCGTCGTGAGGCGAACGGCGACTCGTCAGCCAACGCCGTCGAGAACCGGACGTTCCAGGGGCACACGTCCTGGCAGATGTCGCAGCCGTAGATGAGCTCGCCCACCCGCTCGCGCAGCTCCAGTGGCACGGCGCCCTTCGCTTCGATCGTGAGATACGAGATGCAGCGCGTCGCGTCGAGCACGCGGGGCGCGACGAAGGCGTTCGTCGGACAGGCGTCGAGACAGCGCGTGCAGGTTCCGCAGCGATCGGCTTCGAAAGGCGCGTCCGGCGGTAGCTCCGTGTCTACGAGCAGCGCGCCGAGAAAAAAGAAGCTGCCCAAGGACGGATTCAGCAGGTTCGTGTTCTTGCCGAACCAGCCCAGCCCCGCTCGACGGGCGAGGTCGCGCTCCAGAATCGGACCCGTGTCGACGTATGCCTTGCCTCGAACCTCTGCGCCGAGCTCGGCGGCGAGCCACTCGTGCAACGATTCCAGGCGCTCGAGCATGACGTCGTGATAGTCGTCGCCGCGCGCATAGCGGGCGATCGGCCCCGATGGCTGAGTGCCGCCGTAGTTCATCGCCACCACGACCGCACTCACCGTACCTGGTACGGGGAGCCGAGAGTCATGCCGCTTGTCGGCCCACCTCGGGAGATAGTGCATCTCGCCCGCGTAGCCTGCAGCGACCCACTCATCGAAGTGCGCCGCGGTGTCCATCGGCCCGAGCGTCGTAATGCCCGCGAGGTCGAAGCCGAGGCCGAAGGCTTGCGCCTTCAGGCGGTTGGCGAGGGCGACGCCATCGAGCGCCGGCACGGTCACCGGCGTCCCGCGATCCATCGCGCGTAGCGGATCACATCCTCCGCCGGAGGAACGGTATCATGATCGCCGTATGCGGTGTGCATGCGCCACTTGACGTAGAGGCGATCCGGCAGCGGCAGAAAGGGCGCGCGCGTCCACCAACGTCTCGCTCGAAAACGCCAGGCGACGCGCGCGAGATCGAGCGCGAGCGTCGGCCGGCGCAGCGCACGCAGCGCGAGGGTGGAGCTGAGGCGCAACCAACTCATGACGTAAACAATACAGGGTAGAGCAACTATCGGTGGCGCGCCCATTGACACTCTTGGGCTCGCCGGTCAGCATCCAGCGTCTCCCACCCTCCCATTCCCAATGATGATCACGACCTTCGCCATCCTGGCGCTGTTCCAGGGGCAATCCGGCGCATCGCAAGTGCCGGCGGCGTCGCTCCCGGCGTCGCCCGTCGCGCGCATTCAAGTCACGCCGCGGCCGCTGGTCGTCACCGCCGGTGACACGCTGCGGCTGCGCGCCGAGGCGCTCGACTCGAGCGGCAAGCCCATGCGCGATGTGATACTGCGCTTCGTCGGAGCTGGCGGCCGCTTCGAGGGGACGGTCGACACGACTGGACTCGTCAGCTCCGGCGCCACGGGCACGCTGCCGGTCGCCGTCATTGCGCTCGTGCCGGGACGGAAGCCGATGATCGAGCGCGTCGAAGTGAAGATGGTGCCCGGCGCCGCCGCGAAAGTGGCGATCTCGCCGAGGCCGCCGAAGCTCGTCGTCGGTCAACGCTTCAAGCTTGGCGCTGACGCCTGGAGCGCGGCCGGCGATCGCTCGCGCGACAAAGTCATCTGGACGAGCTCCGCGCCGGCGGTCGCGCGTGTGAGTGAGGATGGAATGATCACCGCGGCGGGCGCGGGCAAAACGACGATCTCGGCCGCGGCGGGGAAGGGAAGCGCATCAGTCGATCTACAGGTGTTGGCGAATACCATCGCCGCGCTCGAGATCGCGCCGGCGCGCGGCACAGGCCGCCAGGGTGACGTGATTCGCTTCACGGCGGCCGCGAAGGACGCGAATGGCCGAGCGATCGCCGGACTGACGCCGAGCTGGAGTTTCTCGCCGGGCTCCGGCTCGATCGACACCGACGGAGCCTTCGTCGGCTACGACGCCGGCGAATACGTCGTCACCGCTACGCTCGGCGGCCGGAGCGCGGAGGCGACGGTGAAGCTCGAGCATCGCGATGTGCGCCGGCCGCTGACGGTGGTCGGCCGGCTCGGGCGATCGCAGTTCACCACTGAAGAAGTGTGGGTGCATCCCGACGGGAAGCACGCGTATCTCGGCACGGGCAGCGGCGGCGATCGCATGTACGCGATCGACATCTCGAACCCGGCGAAGCCGGTCGTGACCGATTCGGTGCTCGCCAATACGCGGCGCGTGAACGACATCATGACGACGGCGGACGGAAAGTTTCTCGTCTTCACCCGCGAGGGGGCGAGCGACCGGAAGAACGGCATCGTGATCGCGTCGCTCGACGATCCGGCGCATCCGAAGGTGATCAGCGAATTCACGGACGGCGTCACGGCGGGCGTGCACTCGGCGTTCGTTTTCACGCAGCCGAAGTACGGCACGCACGCCTACATCACGAACGACGGCACCGGCGCGCTGCACATCATCGACCTCAACGATCCGTATCACCCGAAGGAAGTGGCGCAGTGGCGCACGCCGAGGGCGGATGCGGGGCGCACGCTGCACGACATCGACATCCAGAACGGGCTCCTGTATGCCAGTTACTGGAACGACGGCCTCGTCATCCTCGACATCGGCAATGGCGTGAAGGGCGGCACGCCGAGTAGTCCGCAGTTCGTGTCGCAGTTCAAGTACGACCTGAACGACCTGTATCGCGACGTCGAGGCGACCGGTGGTCCCGGATTCATCCGCGGCACGCACACGGCGTGGCGTCACAAGGACTATGTCTTCATCGCCGATGAGGTATTTCCATCGAAGGGCGTGACCGGCGCGAAGGACGCTGCTGCCGGGCGCGCCTATGGCCGCTTGCAGGTGGTCGACATCAGCGACGTCACCAAGCCGAGAGTCGTGGCGTGGTACGAGCCCGAATTCGGCGGCGTGCACAACGTGTGGATCGCGGGCGACACGCTCTACATGGGCGCGTACAACGCCGGCTTCCGGGTGTTCGACATCTCAGGCGAGCTGCGCGGCGATCTTCGCGCGCAGGGCCGCGAGATCGGCCATCTCAACCCCGCCGACATGGATGGCTTCGTCAAGAACGCCGCGATGACGTGGGGCGTGGTGGTGAAGAATGGATTGGCGTACGTGAATGACATGTACAATGGCCTCTGGGTCGTGAAGATCGAGCCGAAGGCACTGACGCCCTGACAACAGGGTTGCGGGGTACGGGGTCCGGGGTGCGGGAGACTATCGCCTGCCACACCCCGTTCGCCGCACCCCGTACCCGAATTACCAGACTCTTTTTCCGGAACCCTCATGCTCCTCACTTCCGTTCTCCTCTCCTTCCTCCAGGCTCCCACCATCCCGCCGTCGCCCGTCGCGCGCATTGTCGTGACGCCGGCGGCGAGGACGGTGGGGATCGGGGACTCGTTGAAGCTGCGCGTTCAGGCGCTCGACGCATCGGGTAATGCGGTGCCGGGCGCGCGCATTCTCTACGCGGCGCGCGGAAGCGCGGCGAATGTCGACACGACCGGGCTCATCGTCGGCGGATCGATGGGGAAGATGTTCGTGACCATCACCGCGATCGTGCCGGGCACCAAGCCGATGATCGAGCAGTTCGATGTGCGCGTGGTGCCGGGCCCGGCGTCGCGCATCGATGTGAGTCCTCGGCTCACCAAGATGGTCGTCGGCCAGCGTTTGCACCTCGAGGCGTCGGCGTACGCGAAGTCGAACGATCGCCGGAGCGATGCAGTCGCGTGGAAGTCGAGTGCGCCCGGCGTGCTCCGCATCGATCGCGACGGACTACTTGAGGCCGCATCGCCGGGGAAGGCGACCATCACCGCGAGCAATGGGCCGGCGTCCGTGCCGATGAACATCGACGTCGTAGCAAACATGATCGGGTCCGTGGAGATCACGCCCGACAAGCCGAGCGTGCGGCAGGGCGATGTCGTCCGCTTCAAGGCGATCGTGAGGGATCGCGGCGGCAGAGAGCTGTCGGGCCTCGTTCCGTCATGGACATTCTCGCCTGGCAAAGGCGTGATCGAGCCCGACGGCGCATTCGTCGCCTACGATCCCGGCGAATATTTTGTCAGCGCCAGCTTCGGACCCGCGAGCAGCTCGGCGGTCGTGAAGGT
>JALZAE010000650.1 GCA_030948535.1 Gemmatimonadota bacterium
CGAGTGGCTACGAGGAGACGGGCAGCGTCTCGAGCGACATCCCCGGCGTCGGCTTCACCGCGCAATCATCAACGGCGCCGAATCACACGTACGAGATGGAGCACGATGCGCTGGCGGCGATCGGCCATACCGGGTTCACGATCGATGCGCAGGCGATGACGGCGGTGCTCTTCGACTTCGCGACGCACGCGGATTTTCGCGCGGCGGTAAGGCGGGAGTTCAGCGGGATCAGGGAGCTGTTCGGCGAATATCAGGAGGCGCTGAAGAAGGCGTATGTCGTGCCGAAGGTGACGGAGCCGAAGTAACCGTGGCGCGGGTCAGCAGGCGAACAGCGTTCCGTCCGTGTTCGGTCAAGCCCGTTGCGAAAGGGGAGCTTCCAGGCAACTATCACCGTCCCCACGAATTCGTAGCATGGCGCCTTCACGGGAGAACGCATGAAGATCTGGTCCATGGCGGTTCTGACGCTCGCGCTACCGGTGAGCCTGGCCGCCCAACAGCCGGCCCCGGGCCCGCAGCCCAATCCGATCACGACCGTATTTCGCAACAGGACCATGGGCCTCCAGCGCTTCGTCGCGCAGGCGCTGGATTCCATCCCCGAGTCGAAGTTCGGCTACAAGCCGACGCCGGCGCAGCTGACCATCGGCTACATCGCCCAGCATCTGGCGAGCGACAACTATTTCTTCTGCAATAATTTTGGCGCGATGAAGGCGACGATTCCGGCAGCGGACTCCACGACGGCGGATTCCGTCAAGGCGAAGTGGCCCAAGGATGAACTGATGACCAAGCTCAAGGCATCGCTGGCCTTCTGCGAGAGCGCGTTCGCGCAGCTCGACGACGCGAAGCTCGGCGAGCAGTTCACCATGATGGGCGGCAACGGCCAATCGCGGAGCCTCTCACGCGCGCAGATGGTGCTCGGCCACGCGCTCGACCTGGCGGACCACTACAGCCAGCTCGCGAATTACATGCGGCTGAACAACATGGTGCCGCCGACGGCGCTGCCGAGGCCGAAGCCAAGCAGTGACTGACGCTCTGGCGAAGCTCTTCGCCGAGCTGGTCGACGGCGCGAATGAGCGAGGGGGCGCCTTCATCCTCAACACCGGGGATGTCGGACTCCTGCGCTCGCTCGACGCGCTGTCGGCCGCCGACGCATCGCGGAGCGTGAACGACGGCGCGACCATCGCGGCGCACGCGCAGCACGTGCGCTATGGCTTGTCGCTGATGAATCGGTGGGCGAGCGAGGGTGGCAATCCGTTCGCCGACGCGAAGTGGGACGAGGCGTGGAAGACGCAAGCAGTGGACGTGAAGCAGTGGGAGGAAATCCGGGGCGGCTTGCGCGACGAGACTCGCCGGTGGCTCGATGCCTTGCGTTCACCGCGCGAGATGACGACGCGCGAGCTCAGCGGCATGATCGGCAGCGTCGCGCATCTCGCGTATCACCTCGGCGCGATCAGACAGATCGCGAAGAGCGCGCGCGGGCCGAAGGAAGGAACGTTCGCGTAGAGGAAGCAGACGCGACCGGATTCAGCGCGTCATCAGCTTCTCACACCGAGCGATCAACTTCACGTCGCCGATTCGCTCGGCCCACTCGGCGAAGGCGGCGGTGGGACCATGCCACTCGAGCTCGTCCACCGAAACGAAGAGAGGCGCGTCGACGCGGAGCATCGCGAGGTCCTTGAAGAGGAGCGCCATGGCTCGATCGTCTTTCAGCTCGTTGGCGGGGAAGCTTTCGATTGGGCCGTAGCGGTTGAGCAGCCGCGCCGCCGAGACCGCGCCGATGCCTTTGATGCCTGGGTAGCCATCTTGCGCGTCGCCGACGAGCGCGAGGTAGTCGGGGATCAGCGCGGGAGCGACGCCGAACTTCTTGCGGACTCCATCGGCGTTGCGGATCTCGCCGCTCTTGCGATCGATCTGGACCACGCGGTCGCCGCGCACGCATTGAGCGAGATCTTTGTCGTTGGCCCAGATGCAGACCTTGTCGACTCTGGGATCGGCGTCGGCGAGGCGCGCGGCGGAGGCGAGTCCGTCATCGGCTTCGAGCTCGACCATCGGCCAGGTGGCGATCCCCATCGCGGTCAGTGCTTCTTCGAGTGGGGTGAACTGGTCCCACAGGGCGGGCTCGATGCCTTCGGAGGTTTTGTAGTCGGGCCAGAGATCGTTGCGAAAGGATTCGATCACGTGGTCGGTGGCGACGCCGAGGTGGGTGGCGCCTTGCTCGATCATGGCGAGGATCGAGTGGAGTTGTCCGGCGACGGCGGCCATTGGCTTGTCCGTGCCTTTGTGGGCGCGGCGTTGGCCGTAGAACTGGCGGAAGAGTTCGTAGGTGCCGTCGAGGAGGTGGACGATCATGGGTGGTAATTCTAGCGCAAACCAGCGTTCGCTTTTCGCGCGCCGTTCGCGCTTCCTTCCTGAGATTTCATAACAGCCTCTAGGTGTCCTCCACGCTCTGCATTTCAGCGTTGGAGCCATTCCCGAAACTTTACAAAACTTTCCGGCGAGCTGTGCTCCCCCCATTACCGGTGGTCGTCATGCTAGAATGGTTATCATCGAGAATCCAACCGATTTCTCCCGCCGAACCTTCTCGCGCCAATGTCAATCCAATCCAACTGCGCGCCGCGACCGTCTGTATTCGCCGCTGACCGGCGTGCGACAGTCCTCAATCTCGACACCCTACTCAAAGGGCAAGTGAATGGGGCAGAGTTCTTCGAGGAGAACCACTTCACGGCGGGCATGCAGACGCTGGTTGATCGGACGTTTCGCCACTTAGGAGGAGCGGGTTCTGGCTCCTCGGTGTTCCTGCTCTCTCAGGCTATGGGAGGGGGCAAGACTCATAGCATGATTGCCCTCGGGCTACTCGCCCGAGATCCTAAGCTTCGTCATCAGGTCCTCGGAGAGCGTGATCCGGCACCCAAACTCGGTCGCTGTCGAGTAGTTGGCTTCAATGGCAGATCCACCGACGCGCCAGGAGGTATCTGGGGCTCAATCGCGGAGCAGCTTGGGAAGGCCGATCAGTTCTCCCGCTATGTGTCCCCTATGCTCAGTGCACCAGGCCCACAGGCGTGGCGGCAGCTGCTAGGCGGCGATCCACTGGTGCTCTTCCTCGACGAGCTTCCGCCCTACCTCGAGTACGCCGTGGCGGTCCCGGTCGGAAATGGTGACCTCGGAGTTGTCACCACGACAGCGCTTGCGAACTTATTCGTCGCCGTCGCGGAGATGGACAACGTGTGTCTGGTGCTGTCTGATCTCGCGGGCACGAGTTTCAGCATCGGGCAGTCGAACCTCCAGGCTGCTTTTGATCGGGCGCGCAATGGAATCACAAATGAGGCCCGCCGCATCGCCGTTCCGATCACGCCGGTCAATCCGAATGGCGACGAACTATATCACATCCTGCGCAAACGACTCTTCGAGAAGCTCGCGCCGGACGCAGAGATTCAGCGCATCGCCGCTGCGTACAGAGAAGCGCTGCGCGAGGCCAGCAAAATGGGACTCACCAGCACGGCACCCGAGACACTCTACACGCGCGTTCTCGATGCTTATCCGTTCCATCCCGATCTGCGCGAACTGATCGGCAAGTTCAAGGAGAATGAAGGATTCCAACAAACGCGCGGCGTCATCCGCTTGATGCAAATGGTTATTGCCGACCTGTGGAACTCCAAGCGTGCTGCCGCGATGGATCTCATTCATCCATACGACCTAGACGTCAACCTGGACGAGATCGCATCGGAAGTTCGGACAATTAACCCGGCGCTTAGCGAGGCCATTGCCCACGACATCGCTCACCACGGTGATGCTGAAGTCGAACAGATCGACGCCGCCAACGGCAATTCCGATGCATCCGATGCAGCGCGGCTAATTCTTATCGCCTCTCTTTCCACGACGCCCGGCGCAATCCACGGCCTGCGAGAGTACCAGCTTGTGGACTGCCTGCAGCGACCGGGGCGTGACCTTTCCACCTTTAAAGCCAACGTCCTCGACAAGCTCGCAACGCGTGCCTGGTATCTGCACAACTCCGCGGACGGACGCCTGTACTTCAAGAACCAGCAGAACCTCGCCGCGAAGCTACGCTCCACGGCGCTGTCGTTGCACCCGCAGACGGTCGAACGGATGCTGCGGGAGCAGCTCGAGGCGCAGTTTGCCGCCTCCCTACGGGATTGCTACCAGGTCGTCAAAGTTCTGCCACCGCTTGACCAGGTACAGCTCGAGCAAGAGAAGTGCACGCTCGTGATCGTCAGGCCGGGCGGTCAGGCTAATCAACTTCCTATCTCCCCCGAGTGGCAGGCATGGTGGGAGCAGCAGGCGTACAAGAACCGCGTGCTTTTTCTGTCTGGCTCGCGCGACACGTACCAGAAGGTGATCGACGCGGCGCGCCAATCGCGTGCGCTGCAGAGCATCGACGACGAGCTGCGCAGCGAAAGCACTCCAACCGACGACCCGCAGTGGCGGGCACTAGACGCTCTGCGCGACCGCGTTGGCCTA